>JAYWBE010000374.1:0-3585 GCA_043781715.1 Gemmatimonadaceae bacterium | reverse complement strand
TGACGCACGTCTATCGGGAGGGGCACGAAGCGTTTCTCCAGGATGTCGTGGTCGTGGGCGGGGGAAACTCCGCGGCCGAGGCGGCGCTCGATTTGTGGAGATCAGGCGCCCGAGTGACACTCGTCCACTTCGGCCCGACGTTCGACAAGAAGATCAAGCCGTGGGTGCTCCCCGATTTCACGAACCGCGTGAAGGAAGGGCAGATCGCGGTAAGATGGGACAGCCGCGTCAAAGCGATCGAGCCACGCGACGTCGTGCTCACTACTGATAAGCATGAGGATCACGTGAAAGCCGATCGCGTCTACATCATGACCGGTTTTGCGCCGAGCCTCGATCTACTGCGTGAGACGGGAGTGCCGATAAATCCGAAGACCGGCATACCGAACCACGACCCTGATACTCTCGAGACCCCGGTTCCAGGGTTGTTCATAGCGGGGGTAGTGGTGGCCGGCTACGACGCGAACAAGGTCTTCATCGAAAACGGCCGGTATCATGGCGACCGAATCGTCGCGCGGCTGCTCGGCCAGCGCGCTCCGGCGGAACCCAAGCTGAGCGCGGAGCTGGATGCATAGCGCTCGGTCCAACTAGCTTTCCCGGATGCCCAACCACCCCGATGTAATGGAGAAGCTGGTGTCGCTCGCGAAGCGGCGCGGCTTCATCTTCCAATCCTCAGAGATCTACGGCGGCACCGGATCCGTGTGGGACTACGGACCGCTCGGCGTGGAGCTCAAGAGGAATCTGAAGGATCGCTGGTGGCACGCGATGGTGCGTGCCCGGAACGACATCGAGGGGCTTGATGCGGCGATTCTCATGCATCCGCGCGTCTGGGAGGCGAGCGGGCACGTCGCCGGCTTTGTCGATCCACTCGTGGATTGCAAGAATTGCAAGAAGCGCTTCCGCGCCGATGATCCCCGCATCAAGGGCACACCCGGAACGCCCGACGCCCAGTGCCCAGCGTGTGGCATGAAAGGAACGCTCAGTGAGGCGCGCCAGTTCAATCTCATGTTCAAGACGTTCATGGGCCCCGTAGAGGAGTCGGCGGCGGTCGTATATCTTCGCCCCGAGACCGCGCAGGGAATCTACGTCAACTTTTTGAACGTTCAGCAATCGACGCGGCAGAAAGTGCCGTTTGGAATCGCGCAGATCGGCAAGGCGTTTCGCAACGAGATCACGCCTGGCAATTTCATTTTCCGCACGCGCGAGTTCGAGCAGATGGAGATGCAGTTCTTCGTGGAGCCCGG
Organism: Gemmatimonadaceae bacterium; assembly: GCA_043781715.1. GTDB lineage: Bacteria > Gemmatimonadota > Gemmatimonadetes > Gemmatimonadales > Gemmatimonadaceae > UBA4720. The sequence continues at coordinate 2,344 of JAYWBE010000374.1, read as the reverse complement.
CACCGACATGCAGTGGTTCGAGTACTGGAAGCAGCAGCGGATGGATTGGCACCGCGGCCTGGGGCTCGCCGAGAACAGGCTCCAATTCCATGAGCACACGAAAGAGGAGCTGGCGCACTACGCACGCGCTGCGTTCGATGTGCAATTCGATTTCGGCGGGACGCTCGGATTTCAGGAGATCGAAGGCGTGCACAACCGGGGCGACTTCGACCTGACGCAGCACCAGCAATTCTCCGGGAAGAAGCTCGAGTACTTCGACCAGCCGAACAACCGCCGGTTCATTCCGTTTGTGGTGGAGTCGTCTGTGGGTGCGGACAGAACGGCTCTCGCGGTTCTCGTGAACGCGTACCGCGAAGAGGCGGTCGAAGGAGAATCGGAAGGGAGAACGGTGCTGGGCCTGCACCCTTCCATCGCGCCAATCAAGGCAGGTGTCTTTCCGCTGGTGAAGAAAGACGGAATGCCGGAGATGGCGCATCGGATCGCCGACGATCTAAGGCCGTCGTTTCCTGTGTTCTACGACGACAGCGGAGCAATCGGCCGGCGCTATCGCCGCCAGGATGAGGTCGGAACTCCGTTTGGGATCACGATCGATGGGGAATCGCTCACGAACGCGACCGTGACGGTGCGCGATCGTGACACGCTCAAGCAGGAGCGAGTGGAAGCTGGCCAGCTCAAGGACTATCTCACCCGCATGCTCACGACGTGAGTGTCCTCGACCTTCGGCGCCTGCGAGCTGAAGGCCAGGCGTTCATGGAAACGATCTCGCGCGAAAGTTACCTCGCGTACGCGGGACTCAAGAAGACGGCGGAGCTGCAGCCGATTTACAAGGAGTACGGCGGCATTCTCGGGGAGGAAGCGCTCGAGCTGACGCTCGATGCATTCCATTCGGCGGTGGAGAAGACCGACGACAGGAGATCCGCGCAGGCGCTGCTCGAGTGGCAGATCGAGTCACAGGCCGCGAAGCCGCTCGCGGCGCTCGACGAGCGCGAGATCGAGTGGGAGAATGCCGCGTTCATTCGCTCGCCCGATGGGCGAGTAATCCAATATCAGGCAGCACCGATCGAGATCGCCAACACCCGGGACCGCGCGTTGCGACTGGCGCTGGATAAGGCGAGAGCGAAGCTGGTGAAGGACGAACACGCACCGCTTCGACTGGAGAGGCTGCAACGCGAGAAGGAGTACATCGAATCGCTCGGAGTCGCCGGCGACTACAACGCGTCGTTCGAGGCGGTGACGGGAATATCGCTCGGCACACTGGCCGCGAGCTGCGAGCGGTTTCTGCGCGATACCAGCTCGATGTGGGACGACACGCTGCCGCGCGTCCTGAAAAAATCTCTCGGCATCAAGCCGTCACAGGCGAAGCGCGCCGACGCGCTCGCTCTGTTCAGGGCCTCCGAGTTCGACGACGCCTTCCCGGGCAACGAGATGGAAACCGTACTGCGGCGGCAGGTCTCGGAGATGGGAATAGATCCGACCGCCGATGGGCGGATCATCTTCGACGTGGGCGACCGCGAAGGGAAGCGATCACGGGCATTCTGCTCTCCGGTGCGCGTGCCGGAGGAAGTGTATCTCGTGCTGCGCCCCCACGGCGGCCAGAGCGACTACAGCACCTTTCTGCACGAGCTGGGGCACGCGCTCCACTTCGCGTACGCGAGCCCGGACTATCCGTTCGAATTCAGATGGCTCGGCGACAACTCCGTCACTGAAGCGTACGCGATGCTGTTCGACCACCGGATGCAGGACAGGGGCTGGCTGCTCCGCTACACCAGCCTGGGCACCAACCGGGTCGGAAAGTATTTGCGGGCCGCGGGATTCGAGGAGCTGCATTTTCTGCGGCGCTACTGCGCCAAGTTTCTCTACGAGCGCGCGCTGTACAGCGGTGAGGTGCGTTGGTCGGAGCTGCCCGACCTCTACGTGTCGCTCCTCACGAAGGCGACCGGTTTCGAGTACGACGCGGCCGACGCGTTCGTGGACGTCGATCCCGGATACTATTCAGCGCGATACCTGCGCGCCTGGCAGCTGCAGTCGATTCTGAATGAGGAGCTGACGGCCCGCTTCGATGTGGACTGGTTCCGGAATCCGAGTGCGGGACCGTGGATTGCGAACGAGCTTTTCGCGCAGGGCCAGCGCGAGACCGCCGAGGAGATCGCGACCAGGGCGGGCGGCGGCACGCTGTCGTTCCAGCCGCTCGTCAGAAAAATAGAGTCGCTGCTGGCCTGACTCTTCTCGGCGCCTCTCTAGAATCGCGCTCCAGCTTGGTCGGGCGCGCCTTTATGGATCGCTGCTTGGGGTCGAGTCGGGGTATCATCTCCGGCGCCGAAGGCGACGCTGCAGGCGAGCTCCC
>JAYWBE010000373.1:0-3652 GCA_043781715.1 Gemmatimonadaceae bacterium | reverse complement strand
GCGCAACGATTGCGCATTGGAGCCAGCGAACTGTAGAGGGACCTGGGATGTTTGCCAGGTCTTTTTTTGGTTTCTGGCGAAAAAAATGCGGCCATTTCGGCCGCGAACAAACAGTAGTCGGACAGGTACCGCAAACACGGCACTCCGACACAATTGAATGAGGATGTACCGAACATGCGTACCACCGGCAAAGTAAAGTGGTTCAACGACGCCAAGGGCTTTGGCTTCATCACCCCCGAGAACGGACAGAAGGATTGCTTCGTTCATCATTCCGCCATTCAGGGCAACGGCTTCAAGTCGTTGGCCGAAGGCGAGCGCGTTGAATTCGACGTCGTGCAGGGCCAGAAGGGCCCCGCGGCCGAAAACGTCACCAAGCTCGGCGCTTAAGTCGTAGCTTGCTGAACGCAGGATAGGAAGCGGGGCCGTTCTGGACAACTCCAGGCCGGCCCCGTTTTCTTTAGTTCCTACCGCGAGGAGTGTTTTGAACTACCACCTAGCTCCCCTCGCAGTCGGTTTTAGCGTCATCGTATTTACCAACGGGGTATATGGCAAAAGAAGAAGCAATCGAGCTGGAAGGAACCGTTACTGAAGTGCTGCCAGATGCGACGTTCCGCGTGCAGGTGAACAATGGCCACGACGTGCACGCCACGATCGCGGGAAAGATGCGGAGATTCCGTATCCGCGTTCTAGCAGGAGATCGCGTAACTCTCGAGGTGTCGCCTTACGACCTGACGAGAGGACGCATCACCTTCCGCCACAAGAGCTGACGCGCTAGCTCGCATTTCCGGCTACTGCGCGTAACGCAGCATGTCGTAATAGAACCGCACGCCGTAACCGACGTTCTCAACAGACAGACGCTCGTCGTTGCCGTGCATCCCGCGCTGGATTTCCGGCCGCGGGATCTTGAACGGACTGAACCCATAGGTCGTTATCCCCACCTTGCGATAGGTCGGCCTGTCCGTCGCCGCCGTCTCCATTGGAGTCGTAACGAATGCGCCCGGCTCGCGATCGCGAGCCGCTCTCTCGATGGCGCGGAAGAGATCGGTATTGACTGGACTCTCGAGCGGTGCCTTGGTATTGGCCAGGTGCGTGAAGTGCACGGCCGTATCGCCGACAATCGCCTCCAGTGTCTTCAGGAACGCCGTCGTGTCCTGATCGGGCAGCAATCTCACATCGATGTCCGCCGTGGCGACTCCGGGAATGACGTTCGTCTTGTTCGAGCCGGCGAGACCGGTCAGCGAGATGGTGTTTCGGAGAACCGCGTTCCAGGACACATCGCTCAATATCCAGTCCCGCGCGCGTGGAGTCTCGAGCGCGGCGCTGACGTTGGAGAGCCACGAACGCTGCGGCTCGGGATAAGTCCGCGCGATGTCGCGAAAGAATTTCTCGACCCCCGGTGTAACGTGGAGCGGCGTTTCGTACTGCGAGATCTTGTACAGTGCCGCGACGAGCCGTGGAACCGGATTCTGTTTCGTTGGACGCGATCCGTGTGATGGAACTCCGTTCACGGTGAGGCGCTGCCAGAAGGTCCGCTTCTCGGAGACACCAACCCCGAAATAGACGACTCTCCCCTTCTCGTCCAGAACGTTATCGGCACCTTCGGTGATCAGGTACTCGACATCGCGCAGCAGATCCGGGTGCTGTTTCACGAAAACCAATGCTCCGGTGGACCCAAGCTCCTCGTCGGCGTTTCCAATGAAGACGATGTCGCGCGTGAGGGACACGCCGGAGCGCTTGAGGGCGATCATCGCCATGAGCTGGGCGATCCCGTTCCCCTTCATGTCTATCGCGCCGCGCCCCCAGATGTAGCCATCCTTGACCTCCCCCGAGAACGGATCGACCGACCACGAAGACGGCGTAGCCGGGACGACGTCCATGTGGTGCACCAGGGCGATCGCCCGCTTGCTGCCGTTTCCGCGGAGTCGTGCGTAGAAATTGGCACGATTCGGCCCCACCTCCGTAGTGTCCAGTATCCGGGCTTCGATTCCTTCGCGATCGAGAATGGCCTTCAGAAACCTCGCGCCGAGGATCTCGTTGCCGGGAGGATTGGTGGTGTTGACGCGGAGGTAGTCGGACAGGACTGCTTGCGACTCTCGCGCGAGAGCCGTCCAGTCCAGGGGCGTAGCTTGCGCCGGCAATTTCGACGAGCCCAGCAAGCAGAAGGTGAGGCCGATTGTCAGTGCGATGCGATTCATCAGGAGGGTGCTCGGGTTCGTGGCCAGGAACGGTGGTGAGCGAATAATTCTATTCGCGCAAGGTTCGATCCGCTGGCTGCGCATGGGGTGTGACTCGTGATTTTGTCTCGGCGGGAGGTGTGACTCGTGATTCGTTCATTCGCGGTTGACTGGCGCGCTGTAGCAGTAGTGGCCGTTTCGTTCGGCGCCGCGGCCTGCACGGGGCAGAATCGGGAGGCGACGAGCCCACTGGTAGCTTCGTTGATTTTCGACAACGCCTCTCCGGACGCGCGCGAAGCGCTGACCAGCTCGATTGATTACCGGATCACCGAAGACAATTTCTCGCGATGGCAGGAGGCGCAGGAAAATCTCGACCAACTACCACGAGCAGCAATACGTTCCACGCCGGGACCGGGACGAACCGCCATCGAGCGGGCCATTGTGCGCCTGCAGTCGAGTCCGCTCGCACGGGGGGCAATCGAAAGTGCCGGACTCTCGGTGAGGGATTTCGTTCTTGAGACGATCGCGCTGGCTCAGGCCACGGAGTCAGCCGAGACGGGCAAGTCGACGAGCCCGACACTGATTCTAGCCGACAACTATCGATTCGTTCGGCAATACCGGTCTGGCGGCCTGCGCGCGGAAGCCCCGGAACCGCCTGATGCGCCTGAGCCGCCCGAGCCGCCTGACCAGTCCGCAGAGAGCCTTGACATGCAACTCGAAATGCAGGCCGACATTCGGGAACAGGAATCCGTTCAGGCGAGGCTGCAGTTCGATGCGATGGAGGCGGCGCTGGAGCGCTACCATCGAAACCGTTTCCGCCCACGGCGTGACGTAGCGCGAGAATCCTTGCGCGAACTGCGCGAATCTCTACGCAACTCTTCGCGCGACGATCTTCCCGACTCTCTTCCGGACCGTCGTTAGCTACTGTTGCTGGTCGCTCGGGAGCTGCCTCGGCGGCGGTGGCACAGGCAGCTCGGACACGCGCGTCTTGAACGCCTGAAACGCTGGTGTATCGACGACCAGCCTTTCCGATCGATCAAGCGGCAATTGCGCGATCAAAGCCTTTGCCCTCTGGATGCGCGCTTCCTCGAGGGGATGGGAAGCGAACCATCCTTCGACCTTTGTCGGTTGATATTCCCGTTCCCTCAGCAGCACCTGAAACAGGTCCGGGATCCCCTGCGGATCGTAGCCGGCCCGCGTGACATTCACGACGCCCTCTGAATCCGCCTGAAGCTCGTCGAGCCGGCTGTACCTGGCGAAAAGCGCGGTTCCACCCACCTGAACGGCCGCCTGGGCGAGTCCACTGTGACAGATGCTGGTGAGCGTGCACACGACGGCGACTCCGAGGTTCGCCTTCCGCGCGCTCTCCATCTGCTTTATGGAGTGCCGCTCGATGACGTGGCCGATCTCGTGACCAAGCGAGCCCGTGAGCTCGTCGAGCCGGTCGGCGCTCTCAATGAGCCCGCGGTTCACGTAAA
>JAYWBE010000372.1:0-3676 GCA_043781715.1 Gemmatimonadaceae bacterium | reverse complement strand
GATTCGATCTCGTGCTCGTGGCGCGCAAGCGCGATACGCTCGAGGCGGCAGCGGGTCAGCTCGAGGGAAAATACGACGCCAGGGTCCACGTCTTCGCCGCCGATCTCCGGCGGCCCGATGCTCCGCAAGCGATCTTCGACTTTCTGCATAACGAGAACATTCCGATCGAAGTGCTGGTCAACAACGCCGGATTCGCACTCGGCGGCGAGTTCGCGGACACGAAGCTTCAACGAGAGCTGGACATGATTCAGGTCAACATCTCCGCGCTCACCCATCTCACCAAGCTGTTTCTGCCCGCGATGATCAAGCGCAAGTCGGGTCGCGTTCTGAACGTTGCATCCACGGCCGCGTTTCAGCCGGGGCCATTGATGGCCGTCTACTACGCCACGAAGGCTTACGTACTCAGCTTCTCGCAAGCACTCGCCGAGGAGCTGCGCCACAGCGGTGTCACGGTGACGACGCTGTGCCCGGGACCCACTGCCACCGATTTCGCCGCCACCGCCGGCGTCGGCAGCTCGAAACTGTTCACGGCGTTCGGAATCGCGCACCCCGACGATGTGGCGGAATTTGGGGTCGCCGCGATGATGCGCGGCCGGCGCGTCGCAATCCCGGGCATCAAGAACAAGATCGTCGCTCAAGCCAGTCGATTCGCGCCGCGTGCCGTCTCGGCCAAGCTCGTACGCATGGCGCAGGAATCCCGCTAGCGAATCTCGTCCCGCTCCACTTGCGCGGCTAAAGAGCCAGCTGCCGCGACATCGGTTCGATATCGGCTCGCGCGGAGCCTATCCGAGATGAGATCTCCGCGTTCTCCATGTGTCGCTCCAGCAGCGGCGCCAGCCAGCGTCCGGTGTGCGAGTCTTCGACCTTGGCCACTTCTTCCGGACGACCCATCGCGACGACCTTTCCCCCCGCGATACCGCCTTCCGGGCCAAGATCGATGATCCAGTCGGCGAGCTTTATCACGTCGAGATTGTGCTCGATGAGCACCAGCGTGTGACCCTGCTCGAGAAGCCGGTCGAACACCTTCGCCAGCTTCCTGATGTCCTCGAGATGGAGGCCCGTCGTCGGCTCGTCCATCACGTACATCTTCTTCCCGGATTTCTTTCCCGCCAGCGCCAGCTCGCGCGCGATCTTGATGCGCTGCGCTTCTCCCCCCGACAGTGTCGTCGCCGGCTGCCCCAGTCGCACGTAGCCGAGTCCGACCTGCTGGAGCTGCCAGAGGGCCTGGCCGAGCTTTTCCTCCCGAGGGAAGAACCTGATCGCCTGATCGACGGTCATGTTGAGCACTTCGTGGATGTTTTTTCCGCGAACGGCGACATCCAGAACTTCGGGCTTGTACCGCTTGCCGCCGCAGTCCTCGCAAGGCACATAGACGTCGGCCATGAACACCATCTCGACCTCCAGTGCCCCCGCGCCTTCGCACGCTTCGCAGCGTCCTCCCTCGACGTTGAAGCTGAAGGTGCCCGGAGTGTACTTGCGCTGCCGGGCCAGCGGTGTATCGGCGAAGATGCCGCGGATCTCGTCGAACGCCTTGACGTAAGTGACCGGGTTCGAGCGCGGCGATTTCCCGATCGGGCTCTGGTCGATCATCACGACGTCCTCGAGCGCATCGAATCCCGTGATGGTCTTGTACTCGCCGACTTTTTCGCCGAGGTGGAGCTTGGCGGAATGCTCGCCGACCAGATGCGTCTCGAGCGCCCGGTACAGCACGTCGTGCACGAGAGTGCTCTTGCCCGAACCCGAGACTCCCGTCACCACCGTCAAGGCGCCGAGCGGTATGCGGATGTCTACGTCCTGGAGATTGTGCTGGCGCGCGCCGGAGAGCGTGATCCAGCGCGGACCAAGCCGGCGTCGCTCGTCGGGCAGGGGAATCGAGCGCACGCCCGTCACGTACTGGCCGGTCAACGGGCTCTCGCTGACGCGGGACATTGGCCCCGCGAAAACGACCTGACCTCCGGCTTCGCCGCTGCCGGGTCCGAGCTCCACCATGTAGTCGGCCATCTCGATGGCGGCCAGATCGTGCTCCACGACGAGCACGCTGTTGCCCGCATCCCGCAGCCGCTGCAACAGCTTGAGAAGTCTGTCCATGTCGCGCGCGTGCAGACCGATGGACGGCTCGTCCAGAACGTAGAGCGTGTCGACGAGCTGCGAGCCCAGGGAATTCGCGAGGCCGATGCGCTGCGCCTCGCCGCCCGACAGAGTGCGCGTCGCACGATTCATCGAGAGATAGGCGAGCCCGACATCGCCCAGAAAAGTGACGCGGTCACGCGCCTCCTTGAGGATCATCTCCGCGACTCTGCGCTCAAACTCGGAAAGGGTCAGCTCGTTGAGCCAGACCGAGAGCTGGTCGACCGGCAGGTCCGCCACCTGGGCGATGTTTAGACCGCCGACCCGCACGTTAAGCGCTTCGGGTTGAAGCTTCGTCGCGTGGCAGCGCGGACATTCCTGCGCCGTCTGATACTGACGGAGGAAAACGCGGATGTATTGCTTGTACCTCTTCTCCTCGAGATCGCGCAGGAAGGGAAAGATTCCCTTGTAGCCGCGTGTCTTCGAATGAAGGAGCAGCTCTCGCTGGGCGGCGGTGAGCTGATCCCAGGGCTTGTCCATCGGAATGCGCTCGCGACCTGCGAACTCCGCCAGTGCGCGCCGCTTGTTGTCGTACCGCGGCTTGGTCCACGGGTCTATCGCGCCGTCACGCAGAGAGCGCGAGGGGTGGGGAACCACCAGCGTCTCGTCGTACTCGAGAATCGCCCCGAACCCGTTGCACTGCGAGCACGCGCCGCGAGGATTGTTGAACGAGAAGAGCTGCGGCGTGGGCGTGGGCGCAAGCGTGCCGTCATTCCCGCACTGGAACAGCTCGGTAAACCGCAGCTTGCTCACCGTCAATCCGTCGAGGGGCGACACGATCGTATCCGTGAACAGGATCACGCAGTCTCCCTCGCCCTCGGCGAACGAGGTTCCGACAGCATCGCTCAAGCGTCCGGCGCTGTCCGGTGAGACCGCCAGCCGGTCAACTACTACGAGAAGCTCCTTCGCGCGAGTGATGTCGCGTTTCGATTCTGCGATCTCGTCGAGATGCATCACCGCGCCGTCGATGGCGACGCGGAGAAATCCCTGCGCGCGAAGGTTCTCGACCACCACATCGTGCGTGACTTTGCTGGAAAGCCGCAGCGGAAAAGTGACATAGAAGCGGTTGCCACCCGGCAGGGCGAGAACCGCGTCGGTTACCGACTGCACTGTGTCCGGCTTTATCTCCCTCCCGCAATTCGGGCAGAAAGTGTGTCCCACGCGCGCCCACAGGAGCCGGAGATAGTCGTAGATCTCGGTCGCGGTGCCGACGGTGGAGCGGGAGGTCTTGGTGGGATTCTTCTGCTCGATCGCCACGGCCGGCGACAGTCCTTCGATGGAGTCGACGTCCGGCTTCTCCATCCGCTCGAGGAATTGCCGAGCATAAGACGAAAGCGACTCGACGTAGCGACGCTGACCCTCGGCGTAGATGGTATCGAACGCGAGCGACGATTTTCCCGACCCCGACGGGCCGGTCACGACGGTGACGGTCCGCCTCGGAATCTCTAGGTCGAAGCCCTTGAGGTTATGCTGCCGGGCGCCATGGATGACGATACTGTCCTTCACATCCCAAATCTAAGCGCGGCACCGAAGATTTGCCGAATTGGCC
>JAYWBE010000371.1:0-3677 GCA_043781715.1 Gemmatimonadaceae bacterium | reverse complement strand
AGGGAAGCGTCGCGTCGATTCTGTCCGCGCAGCTGGGCAAAGACGCTCCGCTCAAGGTCTTCGACCTGATTCGCGGCCGCAGCGACAGTCCGCTCCAGGGACTCATTTCCGGCTCGCTCGATCTCGACAAGATCGAATACCTCAAGCGCGACGCATTCATGTGCGGCGTCCCCTACGGCGAGATCGATGTCGACCGGCTGACAAATTCGTTCGTCCTCGTGGACGATCCCGAAACCGGGCGGCGTTCGCTGGGTGTGCAGGAGAAGGCGCTGTCGGCGCTGGAGTCGCTGCTCTTCGCCAAGTACCAGATGTACCGGAACGTGTACTGGCACCACGCCGTGAGAAGCGCGACGGCAATGTACAAGCGACTGGTGGAAGACGCGGTGAAAGCGGATGTCGTCGACGTTCAGTCCCTGGCGCGCCACACCGACGAAGGACTGATGCACAGACTCGAGAGCGACAAGCCGACGCCACTGCTCGGTGCGCTCAAGGAGCGCAGGCTTTACAAGCGCGCGGCGGAATGGCCGGCCGCGGAGCTCGATGACGACATGGTCGAATGGATTGCGACCGACAGGAAGCGCGTCGCTCAAGCGGAGAACTCCCTCGCAAAGGAGTTCGGACTCGCGCCCGGAGAGCTGCTGCTGGATTACCCGGTGAAGACACAGATGCTGGGACTCGACATCCCGGTCCTCCGGCGGAGCGGCAAAGTCGAGCGGCTCACGGGCGAGGGCTGGATCGGGACGATCAATCTCCCCTCACTTTCAGAGGAGTTGTACAAGAGCGCGAGATGGCTGCGCGTCTTTACGGCGAAGCGCGCCAGCCTGGAGCCGCGCCGGGTCCTCGACGCCTTGGAACGATCGCGCTGACGGAGCGTCATATCCATGTATGCACGCACCGAGATTTTTCGCCGCGTCAGCCGTCGCCTTCCTGGTTGCCGGTTGCGTGATTCCCGTTGGGGCACCGGCGCCTTCGCCGCCTGCTCTGTCGAAGGAAAGTGCGGGCGCTATCGCCGGCGCGGGCTCGAGTGCGTACAGCGACACGGAAGCGCGCATCTTCGAGCTCATCAACGCTGAGCGGCGACATCAGGGGTTGCCGGCGCTTGCCTACAACCCGCAGCTCGACCGAATGGCGAAGATCCAGGCCGCGAACATGGCGCACCTCCACAAAATGGCGCACACGCTCCCCGAATCGCAGCTGCCAACCCTCGGCGATCGCGCCCTCTACGTTGGGTATGTGTTCGGACGGATGGCCGAGAACGTAGCGCAGGGTTATCCGAATGCGGAAACGGTGGTTCAGGGCTGGATGGGCTCCAGCGGTCATCGCCACAACATTCTCAACGCCGATGTCGTGGAGACTGGGATAGGCATTGTGAGGGCCCAAGGCGGCGGTCTTTACTTCTGCCAGGTCTTCGGGAGACGGTTAACCTCGCTGTAAGGGGTCGGCGGCCTACAACCGAGGTTTACAAGAGGCTTTCCCACAGACTAAGCCTTTGCCCCACAGCAGGTTACAGCCGTCGTGCGGATGAGGTCATAGAATGTGACCTTGGGCCTGTGAGAACCGTCCTATTGGCATGAGCCGACTCACGTTCGCTGCCTCCCTCCTGCTCGCAGTGTCCAGCTCGTCCCTCGCGCAGCAGGCAGCATTCACAGCCAATGATACCGGTCCCGCCTCGGACGCAATCTTCGAGACGAAAGACGCGGCCATCGCCACCGCCGGGCTCGTTCCGCTCGCGAAGACGCAGCTCCCCAAGGGAGAGCGCGAGGTGAGAATCTGGTACTCCGGTTTTGGAAATCCGCAGTACCTGGTCATCATCCGGCAGAAGGGAACCAAGATCACCGGCCGCCTCATGCTCTGGTGGGATCAGTACTACGAGTCGACTCCCGCCTCCGCCGACGTTCGCGTCGACAACTTCGTCCGCAGGGGCTATGACTGCGGCCCGATCTCGAAGCGCGATTCACACTTCGGTGAGGACCGCTGGGTCAGCTCGACCTGCGAAGCGAATCTGAAGGGATCTCCGGACTGGAAGGCATTCCTTTCCGAAGTGGAAGCGCACGCGCTTTCGCAGAGCGGCGACGTCGCCCCGGCTGACGATCAGACCGGCGACGAGAACTGGGGAATCACCGTCGAGCGCAGGTCTGGCGCCATCTATGGCGTCTCGCACTACCACACCGCTCTGACGCTTGGTGCTCCGGAGCCGGGCCGCGGCCCGAAGCTGCAGGACATGGTCGGCGATCTTGCCGCCGCGTCGAAGCGCGAGCCGGTAGTCGCCCAGCACTAAGCCGTCCGATCCGCGCCAAGGCGCGGGGGGCCTCCAAAATCCGTCCGGATCTCAGTCAGCGGCGCTAATCGCGCAGCTGCGGCAGCCTCTCGTACAATCTGAGCGACTGCGGATTCGCCAGCGCCTCCGTGTTCTTCACCGGACGCCCGTGAATCACCTCGCGTACCGCCAGCTCGCTGATCTTTCCGCTGATCGTGCGCGGGATGTCCTCGACCTGAATGATCTTCTTCGGCACGTGCAGCGGCGTCGTATTGTCCCGCAAGCGTTTCGCGATGCGCTCGCACAACGCCTCGTCGAGGCTCAGGCCCGGCTGCAGCCTCACGAACAATACGATGCGCACATCGCCGGGCGCTCCACCATCGATTTCCTGGCCCACAGCCACGCTCTCGAGCACCTCAGGCAGCTGCTCCACCTGCCGGTAGATCTCCGCCGTCCCAATGCGCACGCCCCCGGGATTGAGAGTAGCGTCGCTCCGTCCGTAGATGATGTACCCGCGGTGCCGGGTGATCTCCGCCCAGTCGCCGTGCCTCCACGCATCCGGGAAATACTCGAAGTAGGCGGCGCGGTATTTCGCGCCGTCGGCATCGTCCCAGAATGCCACGGGCATGCTCGGGAACGGCCGCGTGCAAACCAGCTCCCCGGGGATGAGCCTCACCGGACGTCCGCGATCGTCAAACACGTCCACCGCCATCCCGAGCCCGGGCGTCTGAATCTCGCCGCGATAAACCGGCAGAATCGGGTTGCCGAGCACGAAGCAGGAGATGATGTCGCTGCCGCCGCTGATGCTCGCGAGGTGCACGTCCGCCTTGATTTTCTTGTAGACGTAGTCGAAGCTGTGGTCCGCGAGCGGGCTCCCCGTGGAGAGAATCGTTTTCAGCTTCGACAGCTCGTGACTCTTGCGCGGCTCCGCGCCCGATTTCTCCAGGATCGCCAGGTATTTCGCGCTCGTGCCGAACACCGTGATCCCTTCCTGATCCACCATGTCCCAGAGCCGTCCCGGCGTCGGCGCCAGCGGCGCGCCGTCGTAGAGCACCACCTTCACGCCTACGGCGAGCGAGCTGACGAGCCAGTTCCACATCATCCAGCCGCACGTCGTGTAGTAGAAGATGCAGTCTTCGCGCTTCAGGTCGGTGTGGAGAATCAGCTCTTTCAGGTGCTGAAGGAGCGTTCCGCCCGCGCTGTGCACCATGCACTTGGGCAGTCCGGTCGTCCCCGACGAGTACATGATGTAAAGCGGGTGATCGAACGGATACCGTTCGAAGCTGAGCGTCTTCGGATCGGGCAAGTCGACCGGAGGGGGGGCAGCGGGAGTGCTCTTCACGCCGTGCGGAGGCGTCGCCCTCGAAACACCACCTTCCAGCGCCGCTCTGCTGTATCCCCCCGGCGGTGTGCGGCGGTA
>JAYWBE010000370.1:0-11048 GCA_043781715.1 Gemmatimonadaceae bacterium | reverse complement strand
TCGAGCGCGAGATCGCCGTGCCCATGCCGTAGCGGTTGTTCTCGATGATGAAGATGACGGGGAGATCCCACAGAGAAGCCATGTTCAACGCTTCATGGAACGCGCCGATGTTGACGGCCGCCTCTCCGAAGAGGCAGACGCAGACCTGGTTGCCGCGACGATACTTGATTGCGAATCCGACGCCGGCCGCGATCGGAACGTGTCCGCCGACGATGCCGTGTCCGCCTAGGAAGTTCGTCTTGGCATCGAAGATGTGCATGGAGCCGCCCTTGCCGCCCGAGCAACCGGTGGCCCGGCCGAACAGCTCCGCCATGACCGCGCGGGGGCTCACTCCTCGAGCGAGCGCCTGCCCGTGATCGCGATACGCGGTGATCACGTAATCGTCGGGACGGATTATCGACATCACGCCGGTCGAGATCGCTTCCTGGCCGATGTAGAGGTGGCAGAAGCCGCCGATCTTTCCGAGTGCGTACGCCTCGGCGCAGCGCTCCTCGAAGCGACGTTGTACGAGCATAGTATGCAGCAGCTCACGTCTTAGTTCCGGCGTCGTTCCAGCCAGCTCGTTTGCCGGCGCCGCATCGGCGCCGTTGTTGCGCGGCGTCCCTGTCTCTTTTGGCTTCTGGGCGGGCGCGCGCTTCGCTTCAGTGCTCATACGCCGGCGGCCTGCACCTGCTCCCACGCGTGGTAGCTGGAGCGAACGAGCGGACCTGACTCGACGTGCCGAAATCCCATTTCCATTCCAATCTCGTACAGTTTTCTGAATTCCTGCGGAGTGTAATAGCGATCGAGCGTGATGTGCGCGTCGGACGGTCTGAGGTACTGTCCGATGGTAAGGATATCGACGTCGACTTCGCGGAGATCGCGCATCACCGCGACGACTTCCTCGATGGTCTCACCCATCCCGAGGATCATACCAGTCTTGGTCGGAATGTCGGGCGCAACGCGCTTGGCGTATCGGAAGATCTCCATCACGCGGGGATATCGTCCACCCGGTCTCGCCTTCTTATAGAGCCGGGGTACAGTCTCTGTATTGTGATTGTAGATCTCGGGACCGGCCTCGAGGACGGTGCGAATGCTATCCTCGCTCCCCTGAAAATCGGGGACCAGCACCTCGACCGAGCAACCCGGAATCCGTTCGTGAATCTGGCGGATCGTCTCGGCGAAGACCCAGGCGCCGAAGTCGGGTAGATCGTCGCGATCGACTGAGGTTATCACCGCATGCTGAAGTCCCATCTCGGCGATTGCCTGCGCGACGCGATGGGGCTCAGCGATGTCGTACTTGGGTGGGCGGCCGTGGGCGACGGCGCAGTAGGCGCAATTGCGGGTGCAGACGTCGCCCAGGATCATGAACGTGGCGGTGCCATGTTCCCAGCACTCGCCGACGTTGGGGCAGTGCGCTTCCTCGCACACGGAATGCAGGTCGAGCTCACGCATCAAGTGCTTGAGCCGCATGTAGTTGGGGCCGCCTGGCGCCTTCACCTTGAGCCACGAGGGTTTTCGCTCGGGGAGCGGCTCGGCGCGGTGACGCCCCATGATCTGATAAAGAGTATCTGGCATCTTTTGAGGCCGACGGGGAGGAGAGGGTCCGTCGAACCAACGGAATCTACATCAAAAGCGGTCGGGGCGAAATTGTGACAGGTCGTGGCTAAGTGGTGATTCTGTCACGAGATCGGCGATTAAATTCCCCGTCAGGGGGGCCATGAGCACGCCATTGCGCGAATGACCGCAGGCGTAGATGAGCGACGGGTGCTCCGGATCGGGGCCGAGTATGGGCAGCATGTCGGGAGTGATCGGGCGCAGACCCGCCCACGCGTCGGTCCTTTGCGCGGACGCAAGGCTCGGACAAATCTCTTCCGACGCGGTGCGGACTTTTTTCACGCCATTTGCAGTGGTGCTCGAATCGAAGCCGACGTTTTCCATCGTGCTGCCGCCGATCGTGACAGGCCCGCGCGGCACCACGTACCCGCGAGGTCCGTAGGCGACGTGGTGGAGCGGAGAGGCTGAATAAGACACGAGCTGCCCCCGGGCCGGCTCTACGGCCCGGGCGAAGCGCGCTCCGGAAATTTTTCCTGCCCATGCGCCGGCGGCGATGACGACGCGGCGAGCGGTGTGTTGCGCTCCCGATTCAGTTCTGGCAGTGCACGAGTCTCGCGCCGGGTCCACAGCAATCACGGCATCGCTCACTCTCGTGATCCGATCACTGGCCGCGCAGAGCTTCTCGAGGGCCGCGAGCAACACGGTGTTGTCGACTGCGCCATCGTCGGGGCTGAACATCGCGCCCAGGCCGTGGGACAGCGCCGGCTCGAGCTCTCGCAGCTCCCTTGCGTCTAGCCAGCGGCTGGTCGGGAGGGCGGTCTTCTTAAGCCCCTTGATTCCTTTTTCGCTGAGCGCGACCTGAAGGATCCCGAGTCGATTGAGGGGCACTCTCACGCCCGTCCGGTCCGCCAGAAAATCCACAAAGGACGGATACCGATCGCGGGCGGCGATTCCGAAGTCGTGGGCGGGCCCTGAAGCTCGCTCGACGGACGGCGCCAGCATTCCGGCGGCGGCGGGAGAGGCTTCGCCGGGGCGGCGCTCGCTTATCAAGGTGACGGAGACTTTGCGTTCGGCCAGGGCGGCGGCAATCGCGAGGCCGATCAGCCCTCCGCCCACGACTATGACCTCCCCGCTCAGCTTGCCCGCTCCCCGGATTTCCACGCGTGAAACAACCCGGACGGGTGTATCGTAGGGATAACTGTCACCGTATCGGAGAACGTCATGTTACGCGCCATCTTCATGATCGGCCTATTCGCCATGCTCGGCCTCTTTGCCGTGGGCATGGTGTTCAAGCTTTTCGGCGGGCTCATTGGTCTCACATTCTTCATAGTGGGGCTCGCGCTCAAGGTAATTATCGTGGGCGGGCTCTTGTACTTCGGTATCCGGGTTCTCAGTCCGGGCACCGCCGCGCGGCTCCGGGAGAAATTCTCCGGGACACGGCTTACTCGTTACTAGTCCCCGGGCATCCTAAACGCCAGTATGAGAGCTCGCAGCAAATAGCGTTGTTGGCCGTCAGCTCCCTGCTTCGGTTTTGTGGATGCCTAGGCAGCCGAGAAGTCCCTACGCCGAGTCAAGCGCTTCGATGACTCCCCAGGTGAGCATCGGCACCATAATCTCGTGGTGCCCCGTGATCTCGTAGCCTTTGCCGCTGCCCTGAGTCGGGCGCTGGACCACGTTCACGCGCGGGCGGTAGTGGCGCTGCATGTCGAGATCGCAGGTGGTGAATCCGGTCGGCTTTCCGTCGTTGAGGTTCCGCGCGATTGTCAGCGCCTTCAGAAATACCTCCGGCATGATCACCGCGCTCCCGAGGTTGAGGACGACTCCACCCTCGTGCAGCGCGGGGAGAGAGGCGGCGAGCCGACGGAAGTCGCGGTGGCTGGTGTCGCCGATAGCCGCGCCATTCGCCGCTGGATGCTGATGAATTATCTCGGCGCCAATGGCCGCATGGACGGTGCAGGGGATTCCCAACCGGTGAGCGGCGAGCAGCACCGACAGCTCGCCATTCGATAGGGGGATACCCTTGAGAGCGCGGGCGAGAGCCTCGCCCATCCCCCACCCGCTTTTCATCCCGATCGTGAATGCCTGGTTCATGCCGCGGCCGGTTTCCTCTGCCATGCCGAAGGTTCCGTCCACGAGTCCCCGGGCGACGTCTTCTGAGGTGGCGCCGAAGCGTGCGATCTCGTAGTCGTGGATCGCGGCCGAGCCGTTCATCGCGAGGTGCGTAATCACTCCGCGATCCATCAGCTCGATGAGAAGGGGCGTCAGGCCGGTCTTCACTATGTGGCCGCCAAGCATCACGACGACAGCGCGCTTGTTTTTCGCGGCGGCCGCGATCGCGTTCACCACGCGGAGGAAATCTCGCGCCACGAGAATATCGGGCAGCGATTTCAGGAAGGCAGCGAAGCTGCGGTCAGTCCCTGGCGCGGATGCGAATTCGGCGGCCGCGACTTTGTTGGGGCGCCGCTTGATTGGAACGGTGCGCACTCTCGAGAGATCGACTTCCGCGATCGGCTCGGAAGGCGCGCTCCTGGGCTTCGCCCCCGCCGCCTTCGATGGTCGAGGGCGGGGGCGGCGGTTACCGCCTACGGATTCGGCGATGGGAAGTAGGATTTGAGATAGAGATTGAGCGAGCCGAAGGACAGCTTCGATTTCAGCTGGAGCATGATGCGCCTGTCGTCGTCCGACAGCCATATCTCCGCGTGTCCATCCTCGGAGAAGATTCCCTTGGTCTTGATCATCGGCTGGAGGACGATCGCGTCAAAGGTTCCGGCGGGAACCGTGATCCTCTCCCTGCGGAGAACGCTGATTCGAACGGGATTCCGATCCGGCCGGAAGTAGTGGTCAAAGGAGTAGGTCTGGCCGACAACGAGCGGAAGAGTGCGGATAAAGTAGACGAACGATCCGTCATCGAGTGGCTGAGTGACGGATTTCTCCTCCTTCGGCGGCTTCTTCGAAGTCTGAATAAAGATGCCGCGCTCGGGATAGATCTCGAATCTCCTCTCTGTCTCCTTCCCACCTTCCTCGAGGTTCTGGACGAAACGAAGCGACGACAAAGTCTCCGCGTCCATCCAGCTCTCGTATACGTCGTTCACGCGGTACAAGAAATTTCCGCCCTGCACCCAGAACGCGGTGTGCCAGGCGGTCCGGCCGCGGAGGTTGTCGAGCGCGACGACTTCCATGTGCGCACTGCCAACTCTGAGCGCGCCGAACTTCACGTCGTACTCCATTCGCTCACCGGGTCCGAACGGAACCTTTGCGCGCTTCGCGGTTGACGCCACCACCGTCTGCGGCACGGGCGTGGGCGAGCCTGGCGCCGATTGCGCCCAGGAGCTGGTTGCGGCTGCGGCGGTGAGAACGGCGAGGCGTGAAATGATAGGGCCCTTCACGCCGCACCTCCCGCGGGAGCGGCCAGGAGCCGCGCCTTGCGGCTGAAGCGGAAGAGATTCAAGGCGTCGGCAAGTGGACGGACTCGCGTCTCCCGCCTGCGCACATCGTATCGCGGAGCGAGATCGACGTTCTCGATTCTGCGCGCGAAGCGGCGCGCCTTGAGCAGAAGCTCCATGTTGGCCGCCCAGCCGCTGCTTGTAACCGCCGGCTTGTCACCGAGGGCCTTGAGTAGCTCGCGCAAAACCGAAATGCGATAGAGACGGTAAGTGGTGAAAGGATCCGCAGCATCCGTTTTTGGAAGACCCGCGCGTTGCAGCCAGTCCGCAAAGCGGTGGAGCCTTCGCACGGCCGCCGGGGCTTCGGTCATTTCCTGCCTGGCCGCCACGATATCGGCGCCGCCCTCGAAGCGCTTTACGAGCTCCGGGATGTGCTCCGGCTGATCAGTGAAATCGGCCTGCATCATGATGAGAGCATCGCGACGCGCATAGCGCGTGCGGCGCGAGGCTTCGCGAACGAGCTTGTTCAGCGCAACGCCGTATCCCTGGCGCTGCTCGCCGCGCAGAATCGTGAGCGGGATCACCTCGGCGTACGGCTCAAGCGTCTCGCGGGTGCCATCGGTGCTCCCATCGTCATAAACGATGATCTCATACTCGCGCGAGTAATCCTGGAAAACCCGGCGAATGCGCCACAGGAGCACGCCGATGGTCTGGCCCTCGTTGTAGGTCGGGATACAGACGTAGATCAATTCAATTCCAGTGCTATGGGTGGCGACGGTGGGACCCGCTCAACAGGCAAGATCCAGGCAAGATAGGAGGAGCAGGCGATTACCCGCTACCCCGCCAGCACTCTATTGTACACCTCAGCCGTCCGTTCGATCATCCGCTTCGAGTCGAATTCCCGGGCCCGCTGCTTCGCGCCCTCGCCGAGCATGGTGCGGAGTCCGTCATCGCTGATCAGAGCCGCGGCGGCGCGGACGAAAGCGGCGATGTCCCCGGCTGGTACGAGCAGACCGCTCTTGCCATCTTCGATGACCTCGGGCAGACCACCGACCGCGAACGCGATCGGCGGAATTCCGAGAGCCATGGCATCGATCACGGATGTGCCGAGGCCCTCCGACCTGGCCGGATGCCAGAGAACATCGAGGCCCGACACGGCGTCGTGAATCTCCTCGACGAATCCGGCGTCAAATCCCTCGACGCCGGAGACAGTCGTCCCTCCTTTCCCCTTTCCGCCTAAGAGGACGAGCCGCGTGCGGCGGAACACCTCACCGGGCAGGCGGCGCGCAATTCCTGCCACCATGTCGAGACCCTTCTCCTGCGTCATCGCACCGACGATACCGCAGATAATCGAATTGGGTGGCCATCCGCGCTCGCGGCGCCAGTTGCGCGGCCGCTTGACCAGCGGGGCGGGGACTCCGGAGTAAACGACCTCGATTCGATCGCCTTGAACTCCCGCGTTCACCATGGCGGTCTTTACCGCCTGCGAGATGGCAATGAACGCATCCACACCGTGCCGGTACTTGAGACGAACCTGTTTGGGCGGGAAAGCGACGCGACGAGTCACCACGAGACGCGTCTTTCTCATGCCGAGGAGCGCGAGCCTCGCGATCGAGTGCGTGCGAGCATCATGCGCGTGCACGACCCCCGCGTCCCACTCCCGAGCGACGGCGCGGAGCTCGCGGGCGGAGCGAATGTCCCATTCCCCGCGCATGGTCAGGCGATAGGTAGGAAGTCCAGCGCGCTCGGCACGTCTGATGAGGGGAGAGCCCGTAGGTGCGACGACGAGCGTGCGATACCCGAGGTCGCGAAGTCCGGTGGCGAGAAGAAATACCTGACGCTGGCCGCCGCGCCAGCTGCGCCCGGAGTCGACGTGAAGAATCCGGGGTAGTTCCACTACACGTCGAGCTTGCGCGCGAACGCCTTGAACAAGCCCCGGTCCCACGGCTCGGCCGAGTCCGTCATCTCCTCGGGGTGCCACTGCACGGCCATCACCCACCAGTCTTCGTCCGTGGACTCGAGCCCCTCGATGATCCCGTCCGGAGAGCGCGCCGTGACGCGCATCCCGTCGGCGACGCGCTTGACAGATTGGTGGTGAAACGAATTCACCGTGCAGTGCTCCGTGCCGATCGCCGTGGCGATGAGGGAACCCGGCTCGACGGATATCTCGTGAGTGCGTGAATCGCGGGCACTCTCTTCGTCGTGCGCGATATCGGTCTCGCACTGCGATGGGATGTCCTGGACCAACGTTCCCCCGAGGGCGACGTTCAGCATCTGTATACCCCGGCAGATCGCGAGAACGGGGGTTCCTCGTTTTCGCGCTTCCTTGATCAGCGCGGCTTCCGTCGCATCGCGCGCGGCGTTAACGGAACGTACTTTTTCGTGGCGTTTTTCACCGTAGCGAGCGGGATCGACGTCTTCGCCGCCAGTCAGCACGAGGCCCGCGACGGAATCGAGAACCGCCGACGCGGCGTCAGCGTTCGAGAGTTGTGGGACGATCAGTGGTATGAGCCCTGCACTTTCCAGGGCAGTCACGTAAGCGGCGGTCAGCCGGACACGACTGGTATCGCCATCGGGGCGAATGCCAGCGGTAACAGCAACTGTGCGGGCTCGGACCGGCTTGCGCGCGGACGACACGAGTGATCTCACTTAGACAAGGTACGTTGACACTGCTGCTCGCCGCCGCGTCGGCGACAAATGCGCAGCCCCAAAGTCTGAGCGGCCTGCCCGTCACCTGCAAGGGGGAGCGCATCAGTCGAATAGATATCGATGCGAGTCCGCCCTTCCGCATCACCGGCAATAACATCTGGCAGCGCGCGGGACGCTTCGCGGCCAGGCAGCACGTGACTACGAAGGAAGCGGTGATACGGCGCTATCTGGCGCTCCAGCTCGGCGACCCGTGCACGGAAGTGCGTCGTGCGGAGTCGGAGCGCATTCTCCGCGCGCAGCCGTTCATCGCCGACGCGACCGTGCTTGCCTACGACGACGGACAGGGTGGAATCGCGCTCAGCGTCTCGACCGTGGACGAAGTCTCGCTGATCATAGGCGCCGGCATTGGTGGTGGCTCCGGCGTGCACTCGCTGCTGCTGGGGGAGGGCAATCTTCTCGGCAGCGCCCTCCTCGCGGAGAGCCAATGGAGGAAGGGCGTGCACAGGGACGTCTACGCCGCCAAGGTGGTCGACTATCAGTTCCTGGGGCGGCCCTACCAGTTGCGGCTGGAGGGGGGACGGCGCGAGCTGGGGAGCGATTGGGGGACCGAGCTGAGCCACCCATTCCTGACCGATTTGCAGCGAATCTCGTGGCGAACCACGGCCGGCAACTCGAACGGATACTTCTACTTTCGGAGACCGGATGCGTTGCCGGCGGCGATAAAACTGGAACGCTCGTACAGTGACATCGGCGGCGTAGTGCGAATCGGGCCGCCACTCGGACGCCTGGCGCTCATCGGTGGGTCGATCTCGTTCGAGGACGAGAGTCCCGCAACGTCGCCGATTATCATCACTGATACGGCTCTTGTGGCCGACACGAGTCAGGCGCTGATCAACAGATACACGAAGCACCAGACGGCCCGGCTCAACGCGCTCTGGGGAGTGCGCAACGTCCACTTCGTGCGCGTCAGCGGTTTTGATGCCCTGGAGGGCACGCAGGATCTTCGAACCGGGGTCCAGCTCGCGACCCTGCTGGGAAAGGGGGCGAGATTTCTCCGCGGTAACGAGCGCGACTGGTTTGGCTCGACTGACCTCTATCTGGGGATGGCGTCGCCCATTTCGTTCGCGGCGCTCAATATCGCCGGTGAGGGGCGTCGCGATGAAGCGGGCAACTGGGATGGAATCCTGACGCACGGACGTGGCGCGCTATACCTCAAGCCAATCAACAGGCATACGCTGATTTCCGATCTCGAGTGGAGCGGCGGCTGGAAGCAGAGGATTCCGTTCCAGCTGACCTTCGCGGACCGCGACGGTGGTCTGCGCGGTTTCAGGTCAGCGGACGTCGGGGGAGCTAGGCGCGTGGTCGGTCACATTGAGGACCGATACCTGATTGGACGCCGCAAGCAAATCGCAACCTTCGCGGTGGCGGCGTTCGCCGAAGGGGGAAAGGTGTGGGCGGGCGATTCGCCGTTCGGGGTGAATACACCGCTTTATGCGTCGGCGGGCGTGAGCCTGCTTGCGGCTTCACCGCCGCAATCGCGCCGAACCTACAGAGCGGATTTGGCGTTTCCGGTAAGGGGACCGCGGGGTCACGGCTGGGAAGCGCGTCTCACCGTCACCGACCTCACGAGGGCGTTTCGGGTCGAGCCGCGCGACATCTTCAACAATCGCGAGAGGTCAGTGCCCTCGTCGGTGTTCAGCTGGCCGTAGGGCGAGTTCGCTCTAGCGAGGCGGACCGGCGACAAATTCCCAACGCGCGAAGACCAGCGCGGTCACAACGAGATCGCGTGGCGACACCCGGTCACCGATTTTCCGCCGGCACTCCTCGCATCATCTTCCGAACCGGGAACACAAGAAGTCCGCAAACCACCGTCGCGATGAAGAGCGAGATCGAGGTTTGCCGGAAGAGGATCGGCATCTCCTGTAGCTTCTCGGGATCTACGTGTCCACCGACCAGTCCGGCGATAAGGTTTCCGAGTGCCGCGGCCATGAACCACACTCCCATCATCTGTCCCTTGAACTTGAAGGGCGCCAGCTTGGTCATCGAGCTGAGTCCCACCGGGCTAAGCGAAAGCTCGCCGAATGTCTGGAACAAATAGCTCAGCACGAGCCACCATGGCGAGACTCGGACGTTGCCGCCGCCCTTGATAACGATGTTCGACGCGATCAGCATCACCACGAAGCCCAGCCCCGCGAAGAACAATCCCCACGCGAACTTGGCCACGCTCGACGGATCCTTGCCGCGCCTGCCGAGCCCAAGCCAAAGGGCGGCGAAGACAGGCGCGAGGGCGATCACGAATACCGAATTCGCGGCCTGCAGCCACAGTGTCGGCATCTCCCAGCCGAATACGACCCTGTTCGTGTAATCGCGCGCGAAAAGATTGAGCGATGTCGGTGCCTGCTCGAACGCGGACCAGAAAATCGCCGCGAAGATGAAGAGTAGGATGATGATGACGACGCGCTTCTTTTCCTCGATGGTCAGTCCGCCACCGACGAACAGATAGATGAAATACAGCAGGGCCGACCCGACTATGACAAAGGTCATCTTCTTCGCCAGCGAAACGGGATCAATGTGGACCAGGCCGGACATCGTCAGCACGACCAGTAGCGCAATCAGGCCGACGCCGATCATGACCGTGAGCTTGACTCTGCGGTGCTCAGCCGGATCCGTCGAACCCGGCACCACGCCGATGTCGCCGAGCGTCTTGTAAGCGCGCAGACGATAGGTGATGAGTCCGATCACCATCCCCGCTCCAGCCGCGCCGAATCCGAGGTGCCAGCCCACGCGCTCGCCGAGATACCCCGTGATGAGCGGGGCGACGAGCGCGCCGATGTTGATTCCCATGTAGAAGATCGAGAAGCCGGCATCGCGTCGCGATCCGCCCTCGGGATACAGGTCACCCACGATCGCCGAGATGTTCGGCTTCAGGAGTCCGGTGCCCATGACGATGAGAACCAGTCCGATGAAGAACGCCGAGTGTGCGAAGACGATCGACAGCGCGATCGAGATGTGCCCCAGCGCGATGAGAATTCCGCCGTACCAGATCGCGCGTCTCAATCCGAGCCACCTGTCGGCTATCCACCCGCCGGGCAGCGAAGCGAGGTACACGGAGGCGGCGTAAATGCCGACAATGGATGATGCCGTCGACCGGTCGAATCCGAACCCGCCCTGCAGGAGCGCCGCGGTCATGAACAGCACGAGGAGCGGGCGTATCCCGTAATACGAGAAGCGCTCCCACATCTCGGTGAAGAAGAGTGTGGACAGGCCTACGGGATGTCCGAAGAAGGTGCGCTTGCTCGCGCCCACAAATGGAGGCGGCTCGTCGTGCGTCACGGTTCCTGCCGAGGGCTGCTGAAAAACGCCTTTAGAGTCTCTGGCCATTGTCGGGAGTGTAAGGGTCGTTAAGCGTGCACAGCCGCGAGCGGAAGATACCGCTCGGGCGGATGTACGCCACCAGCTTCCTTTTGTTGCTCCCAGCTC
>JAYWBE010000369.1:0-3691 GCA_043781715.1 Gemmatimonadaceae bacterium | reverse complement strand
ATGTAAACGCTTTAGGCAATCGGATTGCCAGGACCACATCCCGCAGCGATCTCAACTGGCGATTCCAGGTCGTGAACTCTGATGTGGTGAACGCTTTTGCGCTGCCGGGCGGGTTCGTCTACATCAATCGCGGCGTGCTGGCGCGTGCCAGCAACATGTCGGAGGTCGCCGGCGTGCTGGGTCACGAGATCGAGCACGTAGTGAGGCGCCATTCCGTCAAGCAGATGGAGCAGGTGCAGACCGCCAACGTCGGAGTCGGCATTCTCTGCGCGCTGACGGGGGTCTGCCAGAGCGGGGTCGCGCAGGCGGCGATCAACGTCGGTGGCACCGCGGTCTTCGCGAAATTCAGCCGCGCCGACGAAATACAGGCAGACGAAGGGGGGTTCAACAACCTGATGCGGGCCGGAATCAGTCCGCGCGGCATGTATACGTTCTTCCAGAAGCTGCTGGCCGAGCAGCAGAGCTCTGGCGGGGGAAGCGCGTCGGCGTGGTTCTCGGATCACCCAGGCACCCAGGATCGCATCGCCGACATCCAGCGGATGTTGAATCAGGTGCCGGCCTCGACGCTGAACGGCCTG
This sequence comes from Gemmatimonadaceae bacterium, assembly GCA_043781715.1. Classification (GTDB taxonomy): domain Bacteria; phylum Gemmatimonadota; class Gemmatimonadetes; order Gemmatimonadales; family Gemmatimonadaceae; genus UBA4720. Next base: position 3,113 of record JAYWBE010000369.1, on the reverse strand, counting down.
GCGACAAACGATGGCGGGTTCAGCTCGATGAAGGCGAGACTCGCGCAGCTTGCGCCTGCGCCCCGAGCGAAGGGGCAGTAGAAGATTCGCGTTCGCAAGCGAAACGCCCCTTTGTGCCTGCGGCACGGAGGGGCGTTTATTTTTGTGTGGACGGATGGCGTCTATAAGTGCTTGACGGAGGGTGAGGGACTCGAACCCCCAAGCCCTTGCGGGCGCCAGTTTTCAAGACTGGTGCAATAGCCGTTCTGCCAACCCTCCACCGATCAAGATAAGAGCGGCTATTCGCACGGGCAACGCGGGATTTTGCGCGCGTCCTCTCCAGCGCTGCGATTACTGCGACACTCTAGCCAGCACATCATCGAGCTGCGTTGCGTGCGCGATCTTGTCGATCTGAGCGCGGATGCGGGCCGCCTCCTCGGTGCGTCCCATCTGCGCCAGTGCGGTAGTCAGGACCAACCCCGTCCGCAGGTAGAGGAACGGAATGCCCGCCGACGGACGATCAACCCACAGATCGCGATTCGCCATCGATTTCGGTGCCCTGAACACGGGTTCCCAGAGCGCGCGAGTCGTCTCTAGATCGAACCACCCCTCCCCCGGCACGGCGACGATTCCATTGCCGGCCGTTGGAATGTGGGGCACGAGCTTTCGCGCGAGTCCGGCCGTGACGGTGTACGGAGCGAATCCCATCTCCTCGGCGTATCCGCCGGTCGTCCGGCTGAAGTAGAATGGCCGCTCCGGATATCCATCGCGAATCATGTACAACACGAACAGATCTTCGCGGCCGAGGCCGGTGAAATCTCCAAACGACCGCGGCTGGATGTTGACGACGATGTCAGTCCCTTCTTTGCGAAAGGTCTGAGGCGATGACAGCTCGACCACAGACGGCACCGCGTCCGCCTGCTCCATCGTCAGCTTGAGCGGCGGCCCGCTTGGCTTCTTCCACACCTTGCCGCGATAGATCGCGGGACCGCGCAGCGAATCGTACTCGTAAGCGGGGCGGCGCAGCAGCTGGCGCGTGTACCAGTCGGTCCTGAGCAGGGAGAGACACGCGACGATGACATCGCGCCGGACTCCCTCGACTTCTTGCGCGTACCAAAGAGGGAAGGTGTCGTTGTCGCCGGCGGTGACGAGAATCCCGTACGGCTCGACGGAGTTGAGGAGATCGGCGGCAAAATCAGCGGTGTCGGTCTGTCCGGCGCGGGAAGCAGACTTCCAGTTTGCAAAAAGCGGAATGATTGCAAGTGCCAGCACCGGAGTCGCGAGCAGCCAGCTCCGTCGCCGCGGGAGATCCAGCGTTTCGTCGCCCACGCGGACTTTCTCCGATCCAATCAGCGCAGCGACAGTCTCCCAGACGAAGACGAGCCCGAGTGCGATCCACACGCTCAACGCCGAGAAGCTCCACAGGTAGAAGTAGTCGCGGTCGCGCACCTCGCGCTCAACAGCGTCGCCCAGCTCCGTAGACTGCGACGAGCCGTACTTGAAGTTCATGTAGTAGATGAGCGCGAGCGTCACCATGAACATGAGCGGGCCGAAGTACCAGAACGATCTCCGGTCGCGCTTCCAATGCACGTAGCCGCCGAGTCCGCCGAGCAGGAGGAAGAGCGTCGCCAGCATCTTCTGAAACCCGGGATAGTTGCCAAAGGGATCTCTCAGCCACTGCCACCGGAAATACAGCCACCACATCTCGATTTGCGCGATGAATGGCGCCTGCCTTTCGGTCAAACCCGGCTTCCCATACTGGCCGCGGTTGAAGTTGTACATGAACCGGTCGTAGGTCGCCTTGCTGAACGTGCAGCCGACGCCAATCTGAGTGGCGCAGCCGGTAGGCTCCCCTTCGTTGATGGCGGGGAAGTACGCGGCGCGGAGCGGCTGCGTGAGGAACGGAGTCATGCCGAGCAGCAGCGCGCCGGCGATTGCGAGCAGAAGCTTTGGCCGGAGAAGCGTGGCTCGCCGACGAATGGCAACCGCGGCCCCGACCGCCGGAAGAGCGAGAAAGCCGGCCATGTGGTTCGCGAAGCCGAGTCCGCTCAGATACGCGATCAAGACGAGGAGCCTGTCCGCCTTGGGTCCGTCGGGATCGTCGCACCAGCGCACGATCAGCCAGGAGACGATCGCGAGTCCCAGGAGCGAAACGGTGTAGACCTTTTCGTTGACGACCGATTGCGCCCAGACGGTGAACGCAGTCGCGCCGATCAGCCCGGCCAAAGATCCACCGACGACGCGCTGCCAGCGCTCCGGCAGCCATCCGACGAGAACCCGCTCGGTGATGAGGAACCACATGCCCGCCGCGCCCGCACTGCACAGGGCGGCGAGAATGTTGATCCGCATGGCGATGTTGGGCGCGATCGGGAGCACCGCGAAGAAGCGTCCGAGCAGAACGAATAACGGATTTCCCGGCGGGTGCGGCAGTCCCAGCGTATAAGCGGCCGCGATGTACTCGCTCGTGTCCCACATCGCTGTCGACGGCGCGAGCGTGATGACATAGAGAACGAATACCAGCGCCGATACGACCGCGGCGGCGCGATACGACGGTCGGTAGTCGAGCTCTTCGGGCGTGAGCGAAGTCGCTGTCATCGCTAGTGACGGAACTGCCGCTTGCCCGTAAATACCATGGCGATGTTGTACTCGTCGGCAGCCTGAATCACTTCCTCATCGCGCACCGATCCCCCTGGCTGGACGATCGCGGACACTCCCGCCTCCGCCGCCTGCTCGACTCCGTCGCGAAATGGGAAGAACGCATCGGAGCCCATCACCGAGCCTTTGGTATCGTGGCCGGTCAGACGCGCCTTGTAGACGGAGAGAAACGCCGCGTCGACCCGAGACATCTGTCCGGCGCCGACGCCGATCGTGGCGCCGTCACGCGCGAGAACGATCGCGTTCGACTTGACGCTCCCGACCGCGCGCCAGGCGAACTGAAGGTCCTTGAGCTCCGCCTCGGTCGGCTGACGCTTCGTGACGACGCGCCACTGTTCTCCGCCGTCGCGTGCGGCGCGCTCCTGAGCGAGAAATCCGCCGCGTACCCGCTTGTAGTCGAGCGCATGCTCGCGCCACTGCGCCCGGCCTTCGAGCACGCGAAGATTCTTCTTGCGGCCGAGGATCTCGAGAGCGCCCGG
>JAYWBE010000368.1:0-11101 GCA_043781715.1 Gemmatimonadaceae bacterium | reverse complement strand
CGGGCTTCACGACCTTTGCGGCGGCTCTGAGAATCAGTTTCTGAAGAGCGGACATCACCGCGATGTCCGATACCTTGATGCGCCAGCGCGCATCGGGGTGCCGCCGGAAGGTGCCGGTTCCGGTGCACGGCACGTCGATCAGCACCGCGTCGACCGGACGGATCGCCGGATTCCGCGCATCTCCGACGAAGGGAAGGAGATTCACGCTCTCGAGCCGGCGCTGATTCGCGAGCAGGCGCTGAAGCCGGCCGAATGATTTGTCGCTCGCGATGACTGCGCCGGCGGTGCGAGACAGCTCGAGCGCTTTCCCGCCCGGAGCCGCGCACAGGTCGGCGACAATCGCGCCCGTAGGAATCGCGGCATATTCCGTGACGAGCGTAGCGGCCGGATCCTGCACGAAGAATAACCCCTTCTTGAATGCACCAAGTTCCGTAAACGTCGTGCCGCCGGAGATCGCGATGCTGTCGCGCGCGTAGGGCGCGTCCGCGACGTGAACCCCGGCCGCTTCCATCATTGCCTCGAGCTGCTCCCGCACGATTCCGTACGGCCGGATCGCGATCGGAGCGTCGGCGTTGTTGAGCGTCAGCAACCGCTCGGTGTCCTGCTCGCCCCACAGCTCGATCCAGCGCGCGATGAGCCAGCGTGGGTGCGAGTACTTGAGCGCCAGCGCATCAACCGTGTCCGAGGGGATGGCGGGGGTGAGCTGTTCCCGCTCGCGATCGGTGCGTCGCAGCACCGCGTTCACAAGCTTGCTGGCGCCGATTCCATGTCTGCGCTTCGCCAGCTCGACGGTCTGGGCAATCGCGGCGTAGGCCGGCACGCTCCCCATGTTCAGGAGCTGATAGACGCCGAGCCTGAGGAGATCGATCACATCCGGATCGAGGCGCACGAGCCCACCGCGGACCCGGTCCGTGAGAACCGTGTCGATGCTGGCGCGATTGCGCAGCATGCCGTAGACGAGCTCGCGCGTCCAGCGCCGATCGCGCGCGTCGAGCGGACCGATGCGGTGCTCGAATGACTGGTCGAGAAACTCTCCGCGCCGGAGGTCGACGCAGATCTCCGCCGCCACCGCCCGCGCGGCGGTGATTCCGCCGACAGTTGCAATGGTGGTGTTCACGAGCCGAGCATCCCAGCCGTGGGAGAGGAAGGAACCGCGACTTCGCGCCGCGGCATTCTTCCGGAAAGATACGCGTGCCTTCCTGCTTCTACGGCGAGCTTCATCGCGGCGGCCATGCGAACCGGATCCTGCGCCGCGGCGATTCCCGTATTCATGAGAATTCCATCCACGCCCTGCTCCATTACGATGCACGCGTCGGATGCAGTACCCACGCCAGCGTCCACGATCACGGGCACGGAGAGCCGCTGTTTGATCGTGCGAATAGCGTAAGGATTCAACATGCCGAGACCCGATCCAATCGGCGACGCCAGCGGCATCACCGCGACAGCGCCGGCGTCCTCGAGCTTGAGCGCGGTGACGAGATCGTCATTGGTGTACGCCAGAACCTTGAAGCCTTCATCGACCAGTGTCTTTGTCGCCTGGAGAAGGCCAATCGTATCCGGAAGGAGAGTCTGCTGGTCGCCTATGACCTCGAGCTTCACCCACTCGTTGAATCCGGCCGCGCGGGCGAGACGGGCGTAGCGAATGGCGTCGCTCGCATTGAAGCAGCCGGCTGTGTTGGCGAGCAGGAAGAAATGATCCGGATCGAGATGATGCAGAATCGCTTCGTCCTTCGAGCGATCGAGATCGACGCGACGCACGGCGACCGTCACGACTTCGGCGCCGGATGCTTCGATCGCCTCGATCATCTGCGCGTTCGACGCGTACTTGCCGGTGCCGACCATCAGGCGCGAGCGGAACTCGTGCCCCGCGATCACGAGGGGCTGCGGGTCGGTAAGCGTTGCGGGGGAAATCAGATCAGCGTGCGCCATCGCGTACTCTCAGCCTCCACCGACGAAGTGCACGATTTCGAGCGAATCGTCCGCGGCGAGATCGAGCGATGCAAAGGACGATCGGTCGCGCAGGATGGTTCCGTTCCGCTCGACGACGACGGTGCGCGCGTCGAGCTCGAGCGATGCGAGAAGGTCAGCCAGCGTCCAACCATCAGGAATCCGCCGCTCGGCTCCGTTCACAGCAAGCACGACCTCCCCCGCCACCGCTTCCGTCACAATACCGCCCGACTCCGTCATACCTGTGAAAGATAGCGGCTCGCGGCGAGTTCGGGATTCTCGTCATTCCAGATTCCACGAATCGCGGCAACGCCGTGCGCCCCTCGGTGGGTGAGAGAGCGGACGTGCTCGGGGCGGATACCACCGATCGCAATCACCGGAAAGCTCACCGCCGCAACGACATCGTTGATGAAGCTGCTCTCGCGCCGAGCCTCGCCGGGATGAGATGGCGTCTCGAACACGTGCCCGGCCACGCACCAGTCTGCCCCCGCCTGCTCGGCGTCGCGCGCCTCCTCCGGTGAGTGAACGCTGGCGCCGATCCGCAGCGCCGGAGCGATCCTCTGGACGTCGGGCACGGAGATGGACTTGTGGGTGAGTTGCACGCCCTGCACTCCACAAGCCAGTGCTATGTCCACCCGGTCGTTGACGATGCACCAGCATTTGGTCTGCGCGTGGAGCTCGAGCAGCGCGAGAGTGAGCGAGTAGAGAGTGGGCGAATCAAGGAGCTGCGAGCGGATGTGAATCGCGCCCTTGTCGCCGAGCACGCGCATAACGCCCATGGCTTTCCTGAGAAAGCCGGGGCGAAGCATGATCTCGTCGTTGGTGACGGCGTGGACATAGGGCAAGTCCTCCATCGGCGCTCTTGTTGCTGGAGTAGTCAACCGCCGTACCAGTCGCCGACGGCCGTGCCGCGCCCGCGCGCCCACTCGTTCGCCGACATCCGGCTCCTTCCCTCCGGCTGTACTCCACTGATGCGAATCGCGTCGATTCCGCACGCGATCACGAGCTCACCGGTCGCGCTGAGGACCTCGCCCGGCGCGCCCTGGATGCCGTCCATCACCTTCGGGCCGAACATCTTGACGTCACCCATGGGCGTTTTTGTGAAGGCGCCCGGCTTGGGATCGGAGGAGCGTATAAGTCGCGAGATCCCGACCGCGCTGTCTTTCCAGTTGATGCGTGAGGACTCTCGCGTCACCTTCGCCGCGTAGGTCGCGCGCGCATCATCCTGGGGGGTTTCCTCGGCCTTGCCGAGGGACACAAGTGTCATCGCTTCGACCAGCGCGAGCGCGCCCAGCTCGGAGAGGCGCACCCGCAGCTCGCCGTAGGTCTCGTCCTCGAAGATCGGTGTGTCTGCCTGAAGAATTATGGGACCCGCGTCAAGAGCTGGAACCACTCTCATGACCGTCACCCCCGTCTGCATCAAACCCTGTCGAATCGCTGCCTGAATCGGCGCCGCGCCTCGGAGCGCCGGCAGGAGCGAGGCGTGGATGTTGAGCGTTCCCAACTTTGGAAGATCTATGATCTTCTGTGGCAGGATATGCCCGTAGGCAACGACCACCGAGATGTCCGGCTTGATGCGCTCCAGCGCGTCGAACAGCTCGGGGTCGCGCGCGTTCCTTGGCTGGAACAACGGAATCTCTTCGTCGATGGCGATCTGCTTCACCGGCGACGGAATTATCTCGCGCGATCTGCCCTGCGGCTTGTCGGGCTGGGTGACGACACCGACGACCTCGAATCCTTCCCCGACGAGCGCGCGCAGAGCGGGCGCGGCGAATTCCGGCGTACCCCAGAATGCGACGCGCATTACATCTCCGTGTCGCGATGGTGCTCACCCTTCACTTCGCTGCGCACCTTCCGAATAGAGCCGGGATAATCCCCCTTCGCCTTCTCCCACTTCGACATCGCGGCCTTGCGCTTGAGGGGGCTCAGATAGTCGATGAACAGCTTTCCATCGAGGTGATCGATCTCGTGCTGGAAGCATCGTCCGAGCAGCTCGGAACCCGTGGCCTCGTACTCGTTTCCGTTCTCGTCCGTCGCTCGAATCGTGACAGTCGCCTGGCGCTCGACGTCTCCATAGATGTCGGGGATGGAGAGACAGCCTTCCTCCGCCAGTTCCTTCCTGGTGCCCTGGGTGAAGATGATCCTGGGATTGATGAGCACGTACTTCGCGCCTTCGACATCCACGACGGCGAGCCGATCGGTGCGCCCCACCTGCGGCGCGGCGAGTCCGATGCCCTCGGCGGCGTACATCGTCTCGAACATGTTGGCGATGAGCTTGCGCAACTCGTCCGTGACCTCGATAACGGGCTTTGTCGGCTTGCGAAGAACCGGGTCGCCCAGCACCCGGATGTCGAGGATGCTCACCCAGCGCTCACGTTGGAGACCGACGTCGGCCTGTTGATTTTCGCGATGCGTCCGCGCTCGATGATCACGCGCGTGTCGCCCGACTTGATGGTGACGCGGTCGTCCATCCCGCCGGACTTGTCGTCGCCGCCCTTCTCCTTGATGAACAGCACTTCGCCGATGAGTCCGCCGTTCGTCACGATCTCATCGCCCTTTTTGAGATTGCGCACCAGCTCGTCGTGCTGCTTGCGCTGACTGGCCTGCGGCCGGATGAGAATGAAGTAGAAGATCGCGAAGATCGCTCCATACATGAAAATGGAGCCGAGTATTGGATTGCTTGGCATATGTAAACGACCGGGTGGCGAAATGTTTCAGACGGCAAGCGGTGACGTCGTGCGGTAGCGTGTGAGCCAGTCGCGCGACCACTGCTCGAAGTCGCCGTGCTGTATAGACTCACGCGCCGCACGCGTGAGCGACAGCAGGAAATGTACATTGTGCAGGGAAAGGAGGCGGAGCCCGAGGATCTCGTCCGAGACGAAAAGATGGCGGATGTAGGCCCTGCTGAATCTCGTGCAGGCGGCGCAGTCGCAATCCGGGTCGAGCGGCTTCGGATCGGTGCGAAATTCGGCCCGCTTGATGTTCAGGCGCCCGTCTCTCGTGAACACCGCGCCATTCCTCCCCATCCTGGTCGGCGCCACGCAGTCGAACAGATCCATCCCTCGGCGGATTCCTTCGATGAGGTCCTCGGGGAAGCCTACGCCCATCAGATAGCGGGGATGTGTTTTCGGAAGGGCGTCGTCCACCACCTCGATCATCTCGTACATCGCGTCTTTCTCTTCGCCCACTGATAGCCCCCCCACCCCAAATCCTGCCCAGTCATGCATCGATCGTATTGATTCCGCCGCTTCCCGGCGCAGGCGCGCGTGGATTCCGCCCTGTACTATCGGGAAGAGCGCCTGCTGATTTTGCCCATTCCGCGGATTGTCTCGCGAAGCTTCTTCGCGCGGCGGGTCCTCCAGCGGCTGGGTGCGCTCCAGCCGATCGACCTCGGCCAGACAGCGCGCGAGCCAACGGATGCTGCGCTCGCTCGCATCGCGCGCCGTCGCTTCGTCCGATTGGCCGGGAATTACGTGGTCGAACTGCATAATGACGTCGGCGCCCAGATTGCGCTCGATCTGCATCACGATCTCGGGAGTGAAAAATCGGCGCGAGCCGTCGATGTGGGACTGGAACTCGACGCCTAGCTCGTCGATGGTACGGAGCCGCTCGAGCGAGAAGACCTGGAATCCGCCCGAGTCGGTGAGGATCGGCCCGTTCCACTGCATGAAGCGGTGGAGACCTCCCATCTCGCGCACGACTTCGTCGCCGGGACGGAGGTGCAGGTGATACGCGTTGCTGAGGATCATTGACGCGCCCATCCGGACGAGATCCTCGGGATCGAGCGCCTTCACCGTCGCGAGGGTCCCGACCGGCATGAACGCCGGTGTGTCGACCGGCCCATGGGGAGTCGAAAAAACGCCGGCTCGTGCGGCGCCGGCGGTGTGGTCAATGGTGAATGAGAAGCTCATGTGACTGCGCGAAAATCTAACTGAAACGGCTGCCCGGACTGGAGTCAGGTCGTCTTGACAAAATTTGCCAAAAACTCCTCCGCTCCTTATTACGATAAGCATGGCAGACGAGACCAGTTCCTCGCGGGACAAACCCGTTTGGTTCATCACCGGCTGCTCTACCGGCTTTGGCCGGGAGCTGGCCAAACTCGTTCTCGACCGCGGATACCGCGCCGTTGTCACCGCCCGCGATCCGGCGAAAGTCGAGGACATCGCGAAGGGCAGGAGCGATCGCGCGCTCGTGCTCGAGCTCGATGTGACCGACCCCGTCGAGGTCGATGCCGCGGTCAAGAGCGCGGTGAAGCACTTCGGCCGGATCGACGTCCTCGTGAACAATGCCGGTATCGGCTACTTCGGCGCGGTCGAGGAGAGCGATGACGCAGAAGTGCGTCGGATGTTCGAGATCAACTTCTTCGGCCTGGCGGGCATGACGCGGGCGGTGCTGCGGATACTGCGCAAGCAGCGGAGCGGACACATCGTCAACATCTCGTCAATCGGCGGACTGAGAAGCTTCCCGACCCTCGCCTACTACCACGCGACCAAGTATGCCGTCGAAGGATTCTCCGAGGCTCTTGCGCTCGAAGTCGCGCCGCTCGGCATCAAGGTCACGATCGTCGAGCTCAGCGGATTTCGCACCGACTGGGCAGGTCGTTCGGCGAAAGAGAGCAAGACGCGCATCGCCGACTACGCGGCGACCGCCGGCCAGAATCTGGAGAATATTCGCGGCTACAGCGGCAAACAGCCGGGTGATCCAGTGCGCGCGGCGGCGGCAATCATCGCGGCCGTGGAATCGCCCAATCCGCCGCTACGGTTGCTGCTCGGAAAAGCGGCGCTCAAAGGAGCGCGCGGGAAGCTCGAGATGTTGAAGAAAGACTTCGACGCGTGGGAGAAGACGACGGTGGAGGCCGATTTCCCGGACGCATAGCCACGCGGCCGGCGGAGTCCGCTCGATCAGCGTCGCTTCTGCTGTCCGAGTGTCAATCGGCCCTGAACTCCGAGGATGAACGGAATTCGGAATGGATTGAGCGCGCCTGAGGCAGCGCCGAAGTGCTGATTGACGCGGTACTTGAATTCGCCCGAAGCGGGATCGAATCCGGTCACGAATAACAGCCTCCGATCGGAGCTGGCGTCCTGTCCCCAGCCCCGCAGATGATCTCTTCCGTGCAGAAGCTCGTCGATTCCGACCAGTGCGTTGAGCGCGGACGCCGAGAGCGTCAGCCGCCGGCCGAACAGAGCGCCATTTGGTGTCATGCTCAATTTCAGATCGAACCCCGGCACCCACGGTCCGGTGCATCCGTTGCGCTCGGCCAGCTTTCCGAACTGTGCGGGCAGACACTGCCGGGCCGTCGCTGGTCCTGTCTCGAGCAGCCTGCGCATCCCGTTCGCAATCGAAGTGTCGGAGGTCGCATCCGGATTGAAGATGAAAGCCTTGTCGTTGCGCACGCCGTCACCGTTGATGTCGTTGCCTACCCCCGGCGTGAATGGAAATCCCGAAACCAGCCGTCCAATGAATGCGAACCGGAAGTCTTTGCCGGCTGGCATCGTCATCGTCGCTTCGAACTGATGCCGCCGCTCGTCGTCGGCTCGTCCCCAGATTGGCTGATTCGGATTGCCGCCCGTAATGTCGTCCGCCGACTCTCCTTCGAACCCGAGCGCTTGGTCGCGGACATTGGAGTAGGTGTACGAGGCGTCGAGACTCTTGCCGCCACCCATCTCCCCACTCAAGGCAACCGTCGCCTGCGTGGCGCGGGAGCGCAGAAACGCCTGCAGCTCCGACACGGTTCCGAAACCGGGATGGAGACGCGAATTGTCCTGGGAAACCGTTCCAGTGGCAGGATCGATCGTGGAAGCCGGCACATAGACCGGACGGTTCGCTTCGTTGGGGAGAAGGAACTGCGGAGTCGTGTTCAGGTTGAGATCGGGAGCACCGAGCTGCGAGAATCCACGGATGTAGAACAGATCGACCGCGGCGACGATGGGTCCGAACAGCCCTCTCGTGGCACCGAGCGATGTGCGCCACACCCGCGGCGCGCCTGTCTTTGGCCCGAAGACATACACGCTGGGCAAACCCGCGGAGATCACACTTGTCGATCCAGTGCAAGCACTCGGGATGTTGTTCGGATCGGCCATGAACGCCCGCCAGTCGGGAACGGGCACGTCAGCCCCCGTGCACGTGAGGCGCCGCTGGCCGGTTGAAAGACCGGTAGACTGAGCCGCCAGGCCAAAAAGAAAATCTGGGATCGTACCGCGGAATTCGCCAAATCCGCCGTGCAGCGTCAATCCACCCACATCCTCCTTGTCACCGCTCGCCGCATAAGTGAATCCGAAGCGCGGGCTCAGGCGCGTTTCCGACGGGAAACGGTCGGTGCGAATGCCGAACGCCGCCTCGACTGCTGGATTGCGCGCGGGTGCGTCACCGTATCTGGATCCTTCGAGACGTGCACCGTAATCGACTTCGAGGCCGGCAGCTGGCTGCCAGGCGTCGCCGACGTAGAACGCACCGCCGGAGCGGGATGATTTCCGGAGACTGGCGTCGAGAACGCGGGTATACAGTGCGGGCTGGTTCGCGGCGAAGTTCGCGAGTGAATTGAAGAAATAGACACCGTTCTTCTCCTCCATTACATCAGAGTGCGCGTTCGCGTGGTTCACCAGAAATCCCCCCTTGATCCTGTGCTTGCCCGATGAGGAGAGCCACCCAGCCTCGTCGCCTCCCTCGAAAAGCAGCGACCGATTGGTTGAAGGGAAGTCCTGGTTTCCGCCAACTCCAACCTCGAGGGTCGAGACCGCTCCGTCGGGCGTTGCTGACGAGATCAGAACGCGTCCGCGCGGCAACACGACATAACCGTTTGCCTTGCGATAATCCGTCTGCGCAGTGAGGCGGACGTCGTTGGTGAGCGTACCCAGCTGCGTCGTCAATCCAGCGAGCAGGCCCCCGCCGTGACTGCCTCCGGTCCCGAGTGACTGTAGCAGACCGCGAGGATTCCCGCGCGTGCCTTCGTTGCTCGTCCCGTTCCAGTCGGCGCGAACCGTGAGATGATTCGACTCGTTGATCACATAGTCGATGCGCCCGAGCGCTGAGCCGCGGTTGAGGGTCTGCTCCTCCGGCACTCCGGCTGGGAAGAGCGGCAGTCCCGCCGCGGTCACCAGCGACAGGAATCGATCTACCGTGTCCGTTGCGATTCCAAGACGCGCGTCCGTGACCGGATCGCTCCGAAGCAGCGTCGCGATCGGATTCTCTTTCTGCGAGCCTTCGATCGCGCCGAACGCGAACAGCCGGTTCTTGATCAGCGGGCCGCCGAGGCTTCCGCTCAATCTGTTAAGCTGATAGATGCGCGAGAACGCGGGCGACGGCGCCGCCTGCGCCTGAAGTGCCTGCGGCTGAAGGTCATACGTGAGTGATCCCTGCATCGCGTTCGTCCCCGACCGCGTCGCGGACGCGACTTCACCGCCGCTGAACTGTCCTTTGGAGACATCGTACGTACTCGTCACAACTCTCGTCTCGCGGATCGCATCACGCGGCACTTGTCCTGCGGCGAAGGTCAGGCCGTCAAGTGAGACGTGATTCTGCGTCGTTCGCTGACCGCCGACCGAAAACGCGGCGGCAGAAGTGTCGGTGCCGGGAGTCGCGACAACTCCGGGCGTAAGTGCCGCAATCGCGGCGAGATCGCCCGCGGCATCGAGCGGCAGCTCGGTGATCCTGTCCTGGAGCAGCGTCCTCCCCGTTCCGCCGGCGACGCCCGTCGAGTCTCGCTGGGCAGCGGTGACGGTGACGTCGCTGAGAACGGTGGGCGCGCCCGACAATCTCACGTCGGCACTGATGCGGTCGGCCTCCGGCCGGCGCTGTAGCGAAAGAATGGCCGGGTTGTAGCCGAGGCGCCGGATGCGAAGCGTGTAATGCCCGCCGCCGTCAGGGAATACCACGACGAACCGGCCATCCGCGGACGTGGCCGCGGTCCGCTCGAGTCCGGTTGCCAGGGATGTTGCGGTTATGGATGCGTTCTCGATCGGCGCGGTGGTGGCGGAGTCAGTGACTCTGCCGATGATGACGTCGGTCGCGGCACCTGCTTGTGCGTCGAGATGCCGTGCGGAGAGGAACAGGCCGGCAAAAACCGATGCAACAGCAAGCAGCCGGGGGACTCCGGAGAAATGCACGCAAATGCCACGTTCAAGTGGAAGGTTCATCTCCTTATATGACGTATTGACGGGGAGCAGTGTTGAGAATATTGCGGGTAATTGTCTCGAAGTGGACTGACCGTGCTTGAAAACCTTTGTAATCCGGCTGTAAGGAAGACTTCGTAACGTCTCTGCGTGATTGCGCCGGAGAAAACTCTGGTCCCCACGAATCATCCATCCTCACCCTGACTCGGAGTTGAATCAATGAGCGCGCGAGTTCCCAGAGTCTTCACTTTTTTCATCATTGGAATCACGTTGTGCGTCGCTCCGTGTCATCTCTTGGCGCAAGGCACGATCCGCGGTACCGTCACTGACGCAAGCGGAGCGCCCGCACCCGGCGCCGCCGTTCACGTCAGCGGCACTTTGCTGGGCGGAGTCGTGGATTCCAGCGGGACTTATCGCGTTCCCCGCGTTCCAGTCGGAACCTACGTCGTTCGAGTAACTAAGCTTGGCTTCGCGCCCGATTCCGCGGTCGTTGTCGTGAGCGACGGACAGACTGTGCAGCACGATGCGCGACTCCGTCCGTCGGCCGAGCTGCTCGGGAACGTCGTAGTCACGGCGCAGCGCCTGGGTGAGTCGGAAGCATCGGCGCTCGAACGGCGAGCGGCGGCACCGAATGTCGTGAACGTTCTCGCGGGCGATGTCATTCGCGCGCTGCCGAATGCAAACGCCGCGGAAGCGGCCGGAAGAATGCCGGGTGTCACGACCGAGCGCGATGAAGGTGAAGGGAAGTTTGTGCAGGTGCGGGGCACCGAGCCGCGGCTCACCAACGTGACCATCGACGGGGCGCACGTTCCGGGAACGGAACGCGGCAGCCGGGTGCCGAAGCTCGATGACATCCCGTCGGATGTGCTGGGCGCCATCGAGGTGAGCAAGACACTGACCGCCGACATGGATGCCGACGCGATTGGCGGCTCGGTCAACCTGGTGACGAAGACTCCGGAAGGGGAGCCTCACGGATACGTGGCGGGCCAGTACGGCGCGATCACGCTGCTGAACAAGAACCAGTATCAGGGTGGCTTCGCCTACGG
>JAYWBE010000367.1:0-3712 GCA_043781715.1 Gemmatimonadaceae bacterium | reverse complement strand
AAAGCTTGGAGAGATAGCGCTCACCAGTGTCGCACAGAACCGTCACCACCATTGCGTTCGGATCGTCGATCTCGCGCGCGATCTTGAGCGCCACCGACGTGATGAGCCCGGATGATCCGCCGACGAACAAGCCTTCCTCGCGCGTGAGACGCCTTGCCATCGCGAAGGATTCCTTGTCGCTCACGGTGTAGTACTCGTCGATCACGCTCATGTCGAGCGTGCCAGGGAGCTTGTCCTGCCCGATTCCCTCGATTTTGTACGGCGTTCCCTCGATCTTGTTTTTTCCCTTGCTCCGCCAGTATTCGGCCAGTATCGAGCCGACAGGATCACCCGCGATCACCCTTACCTTCTTGCTTCGCTCCTTAAGGTAGCGGCCGACGCCAGTGAGCGTCCCTCCTGTGCCTGCCGACGCCACGAAGTGCGTGATCTTGCCACTGGTCTGCTGCCACAGCTCGGGACCTGTCGTCGCATAGTGAGCTTCGGGGTTCGCATCGTTGTAGAACTGATCGGCGAAGATAGCGTTTGGGGTTTCCTTGGCGATCCGCTTTGCCATCATCACGTAATTGTCGGGATGATCTGGCGGAACTGCTGTCGGCGTCACGATGACTTCCGCGCCGAATGCCTTGAGCAAGCGGACTTTCTCCTGAGACATCTTGTCCGGCATCGTGAAGATGCACTTGTATCCGCGAAGCGCTGCCGCGATCGCAAGGCCGACACCTGTGTTCCCGCTCGTGCCTTCGACTATCGTCCCGCCCGGTTTCAGCTTGCCTTCTTTCTCTGCCCGCTCGATGATCGGAAGGCCGATTCGATCTTTCACCGAGCCGCCCGGATTGAAGAATTCCGCCTTCGCATAAACCGGAGTACGGATTCCGCGCGTCACCTGGTTCAGCCTGATCAGCGGCGTCCACCCGATCGTTTCGAGGACGTTGTCGTAGGGCTGGCGGTTGCGCTCGTGCTTCATCAGCGCGTCGTTCTGCGCTTTGTCGTCGCCTTCCGCACCGGCGCTTTCGCGGCCGTCTTGGATGCGGAAGCCTTGGCCGTGTCCGCGTTCGCGGTATCGGTCGGCTTGACGGTGCTGTTCGCGGTCGAGGAATCGCGCGAGATGATTGAATCGCCGGCGAGCGGTGGCGCGTCGGGGTGCCTGAAGAACACTGGCAAAAGAATGGATACCGGCACCGGTTGACCCTGAGTCTTGGCGGGCTCAAACTTCAGGTCGCGTGAGCCCTTCATCGCCGCGGAATCCAGCGCGGTGAAACCGGAAGTCTCCGCGATTCGTGTCGAGTCGGGCACTATCGCTCCCTCTCGGTCGATGAAAATGCGGAGCGTGACGTTCCCCTGAACTTTCTGCGCATACAGCGCTGGGGGATACCGGAAAGGCAGCTCCTTGTTGAGCATCACCGGAGCGACATCCGGCTGCCTGCCAACTGTCTGGAATGATAGCCCTGACCCATCTCCGTTTTTGCACCCGGCGACCATCACGAGCGCCAGGAGCATCATTGAGTTTCTCGTGCGTAGCTGCATGCTCAAGTTGATCCTCCCTCTCGCTTCACTTCGTCGACGAGTCGAGCGAGCACCTCGAGCGCTTGGATTGGCGTCATCGCATTCGGATCCACGTTTCTCAGTTGTTGCACGACAGGATGCGGCATCACCCCAAACAGTGCCAGCTGGCTATCTGTAGCGTCGGACGGCACTGGCGATGCGTGTCCTGATCGAGGCACGATCTGTTCCGCTTCGAGCAGTCTCAGCAGCTCCGTTGCCCGCGTTAGAACCGCGGGCGGAAGGCCCGCCAGTCTGCCCACTTCGATTCCATACGACCGATCGGCGCCACCGGGCTGAAGACGATGGAGAAAAAGTACCTGACCTCCGACTTCGCGCACCTGAACGTTATAGTTGCGTACTGCGACTAAATTGTCCGCCAGCTGGGTGAGCTCATGATAGTGCGTCGCAAAGATCGTCTTGCACCCGACTGCGTTGTGCAGATGCTCGCTCACCGACCAGGCGATCGAAATTCCGTCGTAGGTCGATGTACCTCGCCCAATCTCATCGAGCAGTACCAGGCTTCGCCGCGTCGCGGTGTGAAGAATGGCGCTCGTTTCCGACATCTCCACCATGAAGGTCGATTGGCCGCGAACCAGATTGTCGCTCGCCCCAACCCGCGTGAAGAGGCGATCGACGACGCCAATCCGTGCCCGGGTCGCGGGGACGAAACTGCCAATCTGTGCCATCAGCACGATCAGACCAACCTGTCGGAGCACTGTCGATTTCCCCGCCATGTTCGGCCCGGTGAGAATGATCATCCGCGCGTCTTCGGTGAGTGCGAGATCGTTCGGAATGAACTTCTCACGCGCCATCATCCTCTCCACCACCGGATGCCGGCCAGCCGTTATCTCGAGCGCGAAATCGTCGGTGAGCAGGGGACGCACGTAATCTTCTCTCGCCGCGACTTCGGCCATTGATGCAAGGACATCGAGCTCCGCGACTATCTGTGCAACCGCCTGCAGGCGGGCGACCTGAGCTCCGACCCGCGACCGGAGGGTCTCGAACAGCTCTCGCTCTCGCTCCTCCACTCGCTCGGCCGCCGTCAGCACCCGCTCTTCGTATTCCTTGAGCGAAGGAGTCACATACCGCTCCGCTCCCGCCAGCGTTTGCCTCCGCTGGTAGTCGCTGGGAACTAGATGCACGTTGGTGTTCGTCACCTCTATGAAATAACCGAAGACTTTGTTGTAGCCGACCTTGAGCGAGTTGATGCCCGTCCGGGCGCGTTCCTCGGCCTGAATCCTGGCTATGGCATCCTTGCCCCCATCGCGCAGCACCCTCCATTCGTCCAGCTTGCTGTCGACCCCGTCGCGCACGCTAGACTCATCCCCAATCGTGACCGGCGGTCTGTCGACGAGCGTTCGGATGATCTCGTCGGAGAGATCCCCACAGCCGTCCCATTCGCCGGCGTGTCTCCCGAATGCGGCATCGTTTTCGGGTGCGGCCGCTGCACGAGCTCGTTCCAGCGCTGATTCGACTGCGGGCAGACGCGCGATTGAATCACCAAGTGCCCGCAACTCGCGGGGAGAGGCGCGACCGGCGGCCGTCTTCCCCGCCAGCCGTTCAATGTCGCGCACACCGTCCAGAGCTTCCCGCATCGCGGCACGAATAAGACCGTCTCCCAGCGCTTCCACAGCGCCAAGCCTCGCATCGATAGCAGCACGGTTGACGAGCGGAGCGAGAAGCCACTGCCGGAGCAGGCGCGCACCCATCGGCGTGAGGGTACGGTCGAGAACTCCGAGAAGTGTTCCCGAAGTCTCGGCACCACGCATCGACTCGACGAGCTCGAGATTTCGCCGCGTCATCTCGTCGAGAGGCAGAATGCCACCAGGTCTCTCGATTCTTGGACGGGCGAGATGCGACATACCCGAGGGCTGAAGCTCGTTGAGATAACGGAGCAATGCCCCAGCTGCTCCAACAGCCGCGGTGTCTCCGCTCTCAATTCCAAATGCCTCGAGCGAGCTCACTCGAAAGTGTTCCACCAGCTGATCGCGGCCAAGCTCGCTGTCGAATTCCCATGCTTCGCGCTCGGTTACCATCGGGCCTTCCTCGCCGATCGGGCCCTTCAGGACTTGAATGAGACTCTCGCCACGCGGAAGAATCACTTCTCGCGGAGTGAATCGCGACAGCGCGGATTCCAGGTCCCGAATTCCAGTGGCAGTAAGCCTGAGCTCCC
>JAYWBE010000366.1:0-3716 GCA_043781715.1 Gemmatimonadaceae bacterium | reverse complement strand
CGGGCGGACCGCGGGCGGCGACAGCGTGATCAGCGCAAAGCCATCGTCGTTGCTGGGTGCATTCGCCAGCAGCGAGATCGCGGCACTGGTCGAGCGACGGACTGGGATGAGGAGCGTGACCTCTCCGCGTGCGTCCCTCACCTCAACCCGTCGCACCGACCCGCGCCGATAACTCGCGACGAATGAGCGTTCCCCATCGTCCGAACTCTCTGATCCGTAACGTTGCTCGAAGATCGCGTGCGTCGGAGAATACGCCGTTCCGTACATTGGATCGTTGGGATACGTGAGCACGAAGGACGTGCGTCCCTCCGGCTCCTGATTCATCTCGCGCTGATTCGACCGCATTCCACGGAAATAATCGACTCGTAGCGCATCCCCCTCTCGCTGCGCGACGGTCTGAAAACGCACCACGACTTTCTTCTCTTCGCCCGGTGCAATCGGAAAGATTCTCGCGCGCAGGAGTCCGTACCCCATCCACTCGAGCAACGCGGGATCGCGTTGCCGGCGGACGATCTCCTCATAGATCTGCCGCGCACGGTCGGCACTCATTGTCTCACCGGCGACCATCTCGCCATTGATCGAGAGCTTCAAATCCTGGAAGGCCGCGCCCTTCGGAAGCGGAAACATGAAATCCGCTTCACCCACCCTGCTTCCGCGATTGACGAACGTCTCGGTGATCTCATAGCGCAGAACGCGATCGACGAGATCGACGCGCACATCGCTGCTCTGTCGTACTACGTCGGGCGACGGAATGCCGCACGCCGGCATCACGCATGGCCTTCCCGGTGAGCACAGGGGCGGAACCGGACAAGGCCACGGACGCGGCGGCCCAACGATCTGGGCCGAGGTGAGTGCGGGAATGCCGAGGGCGAGTACGAAAAGGAATGAGCGCATAAGACACCAGTAGAAGAAGGTTCTACTGTGGGACGTGTGTCAGCGGATCACTTGCACACTTGCGCCTTGCTTTGGTTTTTTGCCGGGAACAGGGGCCTTCCAGGGGTGGCCAACAGACCTTGGGACACTACTTCCGCCGTTTTTGCAGGTCCCGCATCGACGATCTCGCCATCCAGCGTCGTGATGTAAATTCCCCCTTTCAGGCTTGGCGCGAGCTCACTCAGTGCATGTGAACCGCTCAGACTGCGAAAATGCCTTTGCTTCTTGGGCTTTCTGGAGTGCGGGAGACGACTCGAATCAATGCCTCGGCAAACGGCATGTCCGTTGCTTTATTTGAACGGGAAAGAGTGGAGGTATTATGGCATCGGGCAGAGGCAGGAACCGAGTATTCGCGCCCCAAAAAGAAGCTAGGCAAGAATCGGTACGATGATTTTCCGGACCGCCGGTATCCATCACGTCACCGGTATCGCGAGCGATCCGCAGAGAAATCTCGATTTCTACGCCGGTATCCTCGGCTTGAGGCTCGTCAAGCGCACGGTGAACTTCGACGATCCGACCACCTATCACTTCTACTTCGGCGACGAATCCGGAAGTCCGGGCAGCATCCTGACCTTCTTCCCCTGGCCGGATGCGCGTCGCGGCAGGCAGGGCGGCGGTCAGGTCGCCGTCACATCGTTTTCGATCCTTCCCAGCTCTGTTGGCTTCTGGATCGAACGACTCATCAAAAAGAGAGTGGAGTTCGAGCAGCCCGTTGCACGCTACGAGGAGGAGCGCGTCATCGCATTCAAGGATCACGAAGGATTCATGGGCGAGCTCGTCGCGAACCCCGCGGCTACTACCCGCACCGGTTGGTCGGGAGCAGGAGTTCCCGCCGAACACGCAATCCGGGGCATTTACTCTGTCACACTCTGGCTCGACGCCAACGAGCTCACCGGACAGCTTCTCACCAACACCCTCGGATTCAGGCTCGTGCGTGAACAGGGCAGCATTTTTCGCTACGCGAGCGGAGACGAGGGTCCCGGGACAATCGTGGACCTGCGCTGCGTTCCCGGCATCTGGAGCGGCGCGATGGGAGCGGGAACAGTGCACCACGTCGCGTTCCGCTGCGCCAGCGAAGCCGAGCAGATGAATGTTCGCGCCGAGCTTACTACGCTCGGCTACAACGTCACGCCGCAGCTGGACCGTGATTACTTCAAATCCATTTACTTCCGCGAGCCAGGAGGAGTTCTCTTCGAGATCGCGACCGATGGTCCCGGATTCGCGGTCGACGAGCGCGTCGATTCACTCGGCCAGTCGCTCAAGCTCCCCAACTGGCTCGAGCCCCGAAGATTCGAGATCGAAGCACTCCTCCCCAACATCCACACGCCACTCGAGCTGCACGGCCCCAATGCATGACTGACGATCTCGGATTCATTCACCGTTTCGTTCCCGCCGAGGATTCTTCGTCCGGCGAGACGCTCGTCGTACTGCACGGCACGGGCGGAGACGAGAACGATCTGATCGGCATCGGACAAGCGATCGCTCCAGGCGCCGCCATTGTGAGCCCGCGTGGAAATGTTCTAGAGGCCGGAGCTCCGCGCTTTTTCAAGCGTCTCGCCGAGGGCGTGTTCGACCCGAAGGAAGTCCGCTCGCGCGCGGAGGATTTGGCGCGATTCATTCGTGCCGCCGTCGTTACGTATCGGCTCGATCGCACTCGTGTTTTCGCACTCGGATACTCCAACGGCGCCAATATCGCATCGACGGTAATGCTCGTCGAGCCTGGGATCCTGCAGGGCGCGATTCTCTTCCGGCCCATGCTCGTGTACGAGCCAAGTGAGAAGAGTGATCTTACCGGCTCCGCGGTTTTCATCTCCGCGGGGCGCATGGACCCCATCGTACCGACAGCAAGTGTCGAGCGCTTGGCTGAGCTTTTCGAGTCAGCGCACGCGGAAGTTACTCTCAAATGGCAACTCACCGGCCACAATCTGGTGCCGAGCGAAGTACGCGAAGCGGCCGAGTGGCTCGCCCTGCGGCGCGCGCGCGTATAAGCTAGCTTCAGATGAGAATCCCCTTCGGCGTGATGCCCGCCGCGCATATCTTTTTTCACCTGCCGCACCGCCTCTAATGTCCGAGCCAACCGATACCGCGACCCCTCCCGGATCGCCCGCTTCTACTTCGCCTTCGGGGTCGGGCCAATCTCTGGAATATCTCTGCATCAACGCGATCAGGATTCTCGCGATGGATGCCGTTCAGAAAGCGGACTCCGGCCATCCCGGCACTCCGATGGCTTTGGCGCCGCTCGCCTACGTGCTCTGGACCCAGCACCTCCGCTACAACCCTGCCGATCCCAATTGGCTGAATCGTGATCGCTTTGTGTTGTCGGCGGGACACGCGTCGATGCTGTTGTACAGCGCGCTCTATCTCACCGGCTACGACCTTACGCTCGATGACCTGAAGCAGTTCCGGCAATGGGAGAGCAAGACGCCCGGACATCCCGAGCTCGGCTACACGCCCGGCGTCGAGACGACGACCGGCCCGCTGGGCCAGGGGATCGGCAACTCGGTTGGTATGGCGGTGGCCGAGGCGCACATGGGCGCGGTGTTCAACCGTGACCAGAAGATTATCGACCATCACGTGTATTTCATCGCCAGCGATGGCGACATGATGGAAGGCGTCTCGCACGAGTCCGCCTCATTCGCCGGACACGTGAAGCTCGGAAAACTGATCGGCTTCTATGATGACAATCACATCACGATCGAGGGCGACACTGCGCTCACGTTCAGCGATGACACCGGCGCCCGTTTCGAAGCCTATGGCTGGCACGTGCAGCACGTCGCCGATGT
>JAYWBE010000365.1:0-3719 GCA_043781715.1 Gemmatimonadaceae bacterium | reverse complement strand
AGTTCTGGTCGCAGTCGAAGAAGATGACGACGAAGTGGAACAAGGAAGCTGGAACCAACTGGATGTCATGACGGCGTAAGGAGTTCATTGCGGTGCCGCGGAGCAGTGGATGATTCGTGGCCTCGGCGGGTAGCACGCGTGAGACGCGATAACAATTCGGAGGCTGCATGAGCGTGGATAGATCCGTGAGCTTCACCGGGATCAAGTTCGAGAATCCCTTTCTCCTCTCATCGGCGCCACCGACTGAGTCGGAATCGAACATCACGCGCGCCTTCGAGGCCGGATGGGGCGGAGTGGTCACGAAGACGATCGGGCTCCATCCCGTCGTCAACGTCTACGGCGCCAAGGCGAAGTTCATGCGCACCACCCCTGAAGATGCAAACGTGTCGATGAAGAAGCGCCCGGGAGCCGCGCTCCACTCATCGTGGAACTGGGAGCTTATCTCGGACAAGACTTTGGAGTGGTGGGCGCCACGCATCCGTCGCATCAAGGAAGCGTTCCCGAACAAGGTGCTGATTGCATCGATCATGGCGGGATCCGGCAACGACAAGGAGCTCAGGCACTGGCAGGAGCTGGCGGAAACGGCGCAGGGGGAAGGCGCGGATGGACTCGAGCTCAACTTCTCCTGCCCGCACATGGACCGACGCGACATGGGGTCCAACATCGGAAAGGATCAGGGACTCTGTTCCGTCGTGACCGAAGCGGTGAAGGAAGTCGCGAAGGTCCCGGTTTGGTGCAAGCTCACTCCCGCGACAGCGGACATCGTTGTCGAGGCGGCCGCGTGCTTCCGCGGAGGAGCAGATGCGATCGTTTCATCGAATACGTTCCCGTCGATACCCCTGATCGATCCCGAGACGCTCGAGTTCGAGATCAACGTCGACGGCCTCGTCTCGAGCGGCGGACTTGGCGGACCAGCGATCCTCCCGCTCGCGCTGGCGAAGATGTCGCAACTTACGAAAGCGTTTCCGGATCGAAGCTTTTCGGGAATTGGGGGCGTGTCTGATTTCAATCAGGCGGCCTCTTACTTTCTGCTCGGGTGCGGAACCGTTCAGGTGTGCACGGCCGCAATGCTCGATCAGGCGGTCGGTCCAAACGTCATCAAGCGTCTGCTCTCGGGTCTCGACAAGTTCCTCGAGGCACACGCGAAGGATGGGTGGAAGAGCATCGAGGATTTCCGCGGCATCCGCCGCGACAGAATCGTGCTCCAGTCGGAGATTCGTCGTCCGGATACCGCCGACTACCACTCCGGCTACGAAACGGTGGAAGGCTACGCCGCGCCGCAGCCCGAAATTGCGGTGAGGGCCTAGGCCATGACCATCGCGCACACTGCGCCACCGCGCGAGCGCACCGCGACCGGCAAAGGAGCGACAGGCGCGCGCGCGCCGCTCCAGATGCCACCGTCGGACCATGTTCCGAAGCCGTACACAGGTCCATCGCGCACCGAGCTTCTCGAAATGCGGAAGAAGTACACGAATCCGGCGGTCTTTACTCTCTACGGCGAGCCGTTGCTCATCGTCGAAGGTCACATGCAGTGGCTGTTCGACGAAACCGGCAAACGCTACCTCGACATGTTTGCCGGCATCGTCACCGTGTCGTGCGGACATTGCCATCCGAAGATCGTCGCAGCAATCGAGAAGCAGGTGGAGACGCTTCAGCACGCGACGACGATCTACCTGCATCCGAACTTTCCGCTCCTGGCGAAGAAGCTCGCGTCGAAGATGCCGAAGGGGCTCGACGTCACCTATTTCGTGAACGATGGCAGCGAAGCTAATGATCTCGCGGTCACGATGGCGCGGCTATTCACGGGCAACACCGATGTCATCGCTCTGCGCAACGGCTATCATGGCGGATCGCCCAGTGCGATGGGACTGACGTCGCACAACACCTGGAAGTACCCGTTGCCGGGTGCGGTGGGAATCCACCACGCGGTCTCTCCCGATCCATACCGCAGCCAGTTCTCCGGCACGCCGGAGGAGATCGCATCCAAGAGCGCTGAAGACATACTCGGCATCATTCGCTACTCGACACCGGGCAAGATCGCGGCGTTCATCGCTGAGCCGATTCAGGGCGTGGGCGGCGCGACGCACGGAGCGCGGAATTATCTGAGCGAGGCCTACAAGATCACGCGCGAGCACGGCGGCCTCTGCATCGCCGACGAAGTTCAGACCGGCTTCGGACGCACCGGCGATCACTACTGGGGATTCGAGAACTTCGACGTCGTTCCTGATTTCGTCACGATGGCGAAGGGAATCGGCAACGGCGTTCCGCTCGGCGCCGTCACCACCCGGATGGAGATCGCCCAGTCGCTGACGCAGCGCATCCACTTCAACACCTTCGGCGGAAATCCGGTCTGCATGGCGGCCGGACTCGCGGTGCTCGACGTCATCGACGAGGATGGACTTCAGGAGAACTCGCGCGTGCTTGGCAAGAAGCTCAAGGATGGATTCAGGGAGCTGGCGAAGCACCATCAGATCATTGGCGACGTCCGCGGCATGGGACTCATGCTCGGTGTGGAGCTCGTTCGCGACAGAAAAACGAAGGAGCCGGCGAAGAAGGAGACCGTGGCGCTGCTCGAGGCCGCGCGCGAGATGGGCGTACTCGTCGGGAAGGGTGGCCTCGATGGGAATGTGCTCCGCATCAAGCCGCCGATGTGCATTACCGCCGACGATGCGGATTTCACGCTGGACGTGCTCGACCGCGCACTGACGGCCGTTGCCAAGTAAGAAAGCTTCGCCGGGGGTGCGTTCTCGGTCGACCACGTCAACCCAGGAATGGGGAAAGGGATCGGTGCCATTCGACAAGGTCATCAAGGGCGGCAACGTCGTCACGCCGGCGGGCACGTTTACGGGCGACATCGGAATAACGGGCGAAAAGATCACCGCGCTCGGCGTGAACCTCGAGGGTGACAAATCCACCAAGGTGATCGACGCCACGGGTCACCACGTGATTCCGGGCGTTCTCGATGTACACGTGCACCTGGAGCTCCCATTCTGCGGGACGGTGTCGGCAGATGATTACAGAACCGGCACGCGCGCCGGTGCCCGCGGAGGCGTGACCACGCTGATCGACTTCGCGATTCCTTACGCCGGTGAATCCCTCGGCCAGGCAGCCGACAACTGGATGAAGAAAGCCGAGGGCAAGTCGCTCATTGATTACACTTTTCACATCTGCATCACCCGCTGGAACGAGCACAAGGATCAGATCAAGGGGATGGTCGATCGCGGCTTCACCACCTTCAAGGAATTCATGATCTATGAATCCGAGGGCTGGCAGTCGGACGACAGGGCGATGTTCGGCACGCTCGAGAAAATGAAGGAATATGGAACCATGCTCCTGGTACACGCGGAGTCGGCGCGGGTGCTCGACGAGCTGATCGCGCGCCACCATACTCCGGAGATGATGGAAAAGTACGGCGCGCGGCTGCATCCGATGACGCGGCCCAATTTCATCGAGGCGGAGGCGATTCAGCGCGCGGTGCAGTGGTGCGAGGCGACGGGCGGGCAGCTCTACATCGTACACATGTCGACCGGTGAAGGCGCGGACATCATTCGAGCGGCCCAGGCGAGAGGAGTGCCGGTGCTGGCGGAGACGTGTGTACAGTACCTCGTGCTCGACGATTCGGTGTTCGAGAGGGAGGACGGTCATCTCTTCGCCTGCTGTCCGCAGCTCAAGAAGCCAAAGGACGTGCAGCGATTGTGGAAGGGGCTCCGCACTGGCGA
>JAYWBE010000364.1:0-3731 GCA_043781715.1 Gemmatimonadaceae bacterium | reverse complement strand
CGAAGGGCAAGTCGTACCAAACCGGGTATGTCCCGATAGAGTATCCGCACATCAATCCGCAGCGGATCTATCGTCCGTCGACGATCAACGTCAACGCAGTCGACGTCGTGCTGCCAGCGCGGCTCAACGTCGCATACATCTCCGGAGTCGGGGACAACGTCGCGCCGGTGCTGCAGCAGTTGGGCGTTCCATTGACCATCGTTGACCCGGACGAGGTTCCACAAACTGATCTGAGCCGTTTTACTGCGATCGTCGTCGGCCCACGCGCGTACCAGGCGAGCCAGACCCTGCAGGACAACAACGACTATTTGCTCGCCTATGTCCGCAACGGCGGAAGGCTGGTGGTGCAGTACGGACAAGGAGAGATGCAGCGCCCTGGAATCATTCCCTATCCGATTACACTGCAACAGCGTGCTGAACGCGTGACCGACGAGAACGCTCCGGTCACGTTCACCGATCCGGCATCGCCCGTTCTGAACTCGCCGAACAAGATCACACAGGATGACTTCAAAGGCTGGGTTCAGGAGCGCGCGACGTATATGCCGACATCGTTCGATTCGCACTATCGCACCATGCTCGCGATGAACGATCCGGGCGAGCAGCCCAATCGCGCCGCCATTCTCGCCGCGCGTTACGGACGTGGGACTTACATTTACGTCCCACTCGCGCTCTTTCGCCAGCTTCCCGCCGGCGTGCCTGGTAGCGCGCGCATCTTCGCCAACCTCCTCGGCGGCAACACCATTAAATGAAGGCCGCGGCGTGGCTCGCCACGATAGGAGCGCTCGTGCTTTCGGCGTGCAGCTCGGACAATCGCAAAGTTCTGATCGTCTATTCCCCGCACGGGAAGGAGCTGCTCGAGTATCTCGAGAAGGGATTCGAGAAAGCTCATCCTGACATCGATGTCCAATGGGTGGACATGGGCTCGCAGGAAGTCCTCGAGCGCGTGCGGGCCGAGAAACCGAATCCGCAGGCTGACGTCTGGTTCGGTGCGCCGGCAGAAGCGTTCGATCGGGCGACGAAGGAAGATCTGCTTCAGCCCTACAAGCCGACGTGGGCGGCGGCCATCGACGCCGATGCTCGCGAAGCGAGCGACAACTGGTACGGGACGTATCTCACCCCCGAGGTAATCGGGTACAACCGCGATGCGGTGAAGGATGCCGACGCGCCGAAGGACTGGGACGATCTTCTCGATCCGAAGTGGAAGGGGAAGATCCTGATTCGCGATCCGATCGCATCGGGTACGATGCGGGCGATCTTCGGCGCGATCATGGCGCGATCGATTGCGCAAACTGGCAAGCCCGATGCAGGGTATGAGTGGCTCCGGAAGCTGGATGCGAATACGAGAGACTACGTTCTGAATCCGACGATTCTCTATCAGAAGCTCGGGCGGCAGGAGGGTGTCGTCACGATGTGGGACATGCCCGACTTCGCTACACTCGAGCAGCGCACGCGCATCCCCATCAAGTACGTCATTCCCGCGAGTGGTACTCCGCTGTTGGTGGATGGAATCGCGATCGTCCGCGGCACCAAGCATCCGAAGGAGGCCGCGGAGTACTACGAGTACGTGACGACGCCCGAGGCGATGATTGCCGCCGCCGATTCGTTTCTCCGTATTCCCGCGCGAAAGGACATTCCGGTGTCGAAGCTTCCCGCATGGATTCGCGATGCGATGGCGAAGATCAAGCCGATGCCGGTCGATCGCGAAGTGATGGCCGCGCACCTCGACGAGTGGATGAAGTACTGGGACGCGAACATCAGGAACCGCGGACAGAGACAATGACCGCCGCGCCGGACGGGTTGGCGCGAAGCGAAAGCAGGGACGACAAGGGTGGGCGGGGACCTCTCGCCCTCAATGGGGTGACGCGCCGATTCGGCGAGTTCACAGCGGTCGACAACGTTTCGTTCGAGGTTGGTCCGGGCGAGCTGCTGGCGTTGGTGGGAGCATCGGGCTCAGGCAAGACGACGACTCTCCGCATGGCGGCCGGCTACGAGACTCCCGACGCCGGAACCGTCACGCTCGGCGGAAAGGACATCACGAGAGTCGCACCCGAGCGCCGCGGCTTCGGAATGGTGTTTCAGCACTACGCGCTCTTTCCGCACATGCCGGTGGAGGACAACGTCGCGTTTGGACTCGAAGCGCGCGGCGTGAGCAAGGCCGACAGGCTGACCCAGGCGCGGGCCGCTCTCGCGAACGTCGGCCTTGAGGGCGCAGGTGGCCGAGCGATTCAGTCTCTGTCAGGCGGTGAGCAGCAACGTGTCGCGCTCGCGCGTGCGCTGGTGATCGAGCCTCGGGCTCTGCTGCTTGACGAGCCGCTCTCCAATCTCGATCCCACGTTGCGTCACGCGATGCGTGACGACCTGCGCGCGATGCTGCGCAGGGTCGGCGTGCCGGCGCTGTTCGTCACGCACGATCAGGAAGATGCATTCGCGGTTGCGGACCGCATTGCGCTCCTGAAAAAAGGCAAGCTTCTTCAGGTCGGTACGCCCGAGGAGCTGTACAACGCTCCGGTCTCGCGCGAAGTGGCGGCGTTCATCGGACGGGGGAGCATCGTGCCCGCTATCGATAAAGGGAGCACGGCGACGGTGACAATCGGTGGTGTCGCACGCGATCTCGCTGTCACCCGAGCGAAGGGAGCGGCTGCGCACGTTGAAACGGCGTTCGTCGTGCTGCGGCCCGATGCGCTGGAGCTTTCGAGAAGCGCCGGAGTTCTTGCCTGGCGCGGACGCATTGCCAACCGGCGATTTGCGGGCGGCATGATTGTGTACCGTGTCCAGCTCGCCGACGGCATTAGCGTCGATGTCGAATCGCTATCGGGCGAGGCGCACGAAGATGACAACGTATCCATCTCGCCGCTCAAGGGGCCCTTTCCGCTGGTGCCCGCGTGAAAGCATCGTCGGGCCGACAGAGCTGGCTTATCGCGCTGCCGGTGATGGCGTTGCTGCTCTGGACGGTGGTGTACCCGAACGTGGCGGTAATCGCGGGAAGCTTCGAGAACGGCCTTGGCCACTGGCGCGAGTTTGCCGACAGCCCCGCCGACCGCGAGGCGCTTTGGACCAGCCTCGTTATTTCGGTCGCTTCGGTGTTCGCTTCGCTGGCGATCGGAGTCCCACTCGCCTTTCTGCTGGGACGGTTCGAGTTTCCCGGCCGGCGGCTCCTTCGCGCGGTGGCAACGCTTCCCGCCGCCCTGCCGCCACTGGTTGGAGTAATCGCCTTTCTCTTTCTGTACGGCGAGAGCGGACTCGTCACGCGAGTGGTGCAGCGCACGCTGGGCATGGCGGAAGCTCCGTGGCGACTCAAGGGAGTGGGCGCGATCGTGTTCGTCCATGCGTACACGATGTACGTCTACGTTTTTCTGTTCGTCTCCGCCGGACTCGAGCGCTTTGATGCAACGGTCGACGAGGCCGCGTCTGGACTTGGCGCGAATACGTGGCAGAGGCTGCGGCGCGTGACGCTACCGTTGCTGATGCCGGCGGTCGCCGGATCGGCGCTCCTCGTTTTCATGAATGCCCTGGGATCGTTCTCGGCGCCCTACGTCTTCGGCGGCGGGCTGCGAGTTCTCTCGACGCAGATCCTCGCCTCGAAAATCAATGGAGCAATGGGCCTCGCTTACGTGGAGACGACGGTTCTCGCATTGAGCGCAGTCGCGGGGCTCGTGTTGTTCCGGTGGCTCGACAGTAAACGGAAGTACACTCTCGCCAGCAAGGGTGGGCGCACACGTCGGACGATTCGC
>JAYWBE010000363.1:0-3757 GCA_043781715.1 Gemmatimonadaceae bacterium | reverse complement strand
TTGTTCGATTCCTGACCCTTATGGCCTTTTGGGAGCAGCTGGAGTCGTCGTACTCGGGGTCGGCCTCGTCCCGAAATCCACCGTGGGCGGCGCCTCGGTTCCCGCCGCAGCTTCAAAGTACGTCCGCGCCTTCGCGCCAGTCACCTTCGCCGTTATCGCTTGCGGAAACGTCCGGATGTAGGCGTTGTATGCCCGAACCGCCTCGTTATAGTCGTTCCGCGAGGTAGCGATCCGATTCTCGGTGCCGGTCAGCTCGTCCTGAAGACGCAGGAATCCCTGATCTGCCTTGAGCTGGGGATAGGCCTCCGCGATTGCGAGCAATCTGCCGAGCGCCCCGGTGAGCTGCCCGTTGGCAGCGGCCATCTGCTGCGGATCGCCCGTCTGGATCGCCCCGGCCAGCCCCGTGCGTGCCTGGGCAACCTGCGTGAACACAGCCTCCTCGTGCTGCGCATAGCCCTTCACCGTGTTGACGAGATTCGGCACCAGATCCGCCCGGCGCTGCAGCTGCACCGAGATCTGCTGCTTCGCTTGCGCGGCGGTCTCATCGTACTGCTGAATCTGATTGTATCCGCACCCTGCCAAAGCCAAGATTAGCGGCGACAGCCATAGGCCCGTGCGTAGCTTCATCTTTAAGAGTTGATTGAACGGTACCCGCGCGCGCAGCTTCATTTTGATCCATCCTTTAAGTGGAGATTGACGACACTCTGTGCGGCCAAAGCCCACAGTAATTTACCCTCTGAATTCGTTGAGATATGCCACCAGCCGCTCCATCGCCGCCAGATATCCCTCCAGAATTCCAGCGGCGCTTTCTCGCGGAATCTTCTCCGTTCCGCGCACGTGACGAATCACCTTCACGAACGGCTCCGGCGAGAATCCGGCGCGCTCGGCCAGCGAGCGCGTCAGCTCTTCGTAGTCCTGCGAAGGCGCCTGCCCTACGAGCCGCGAAACTCCGCGAAAGATCACCATCAGCGTGCTCAGGCTCTTTTCCAGAACCCCGAGCTGCAGTCTGCTGTCGCCTCCCGCGCCCATCGTCGCCTGCCGCAGCTGCAGCAGCTTTCCCATCGTCTGTTGCTCCACCTGGAGACGCAGATCGGATGGCGCGACTCGAATCCCATCGAACGGCGAATCTCCGAACAGCACTCGATGTCGCTCCAGTATGTCCGCGTACTCCATCGGAAAAATGTCGGCAGACGATTTCCATTCGCTCGCGGTGAACGTCATCGGCGGCGGATTTCCATCCTCGGCCCACGCCTTCGAGACTGCCGCCACCGCGCGCAGACGCGCGAGCGGCAGCGAGTCCACGATCACGAGCACGTTGTAGTCGGAATGCTTCGGATTGTGCTCGCCCGCGACCGCGGAGCCGAAGAGCACGACCGATCGAAGCCCCTCGCCGTAGGCGAGCTGAAGTTGACTGACCAGTTCATCGAGTTTCATCATAGTCCGAGTCCTTACTAACGTGTGCGCCACCCTGCCTGTTTCGTCATTCGACGATCCCGGCCTTCCTTACCAGCTCGAGCCGCCACCGCCGCCGCCAAAACCGCCACCGCCGCCAAAACCACCGAACCCGCCACCACCACCGCCGCCAAATCCGCCAAAGCCACCGCCACCACCGCCCCATCCGCCACGCCCGCCGCCGAACCCGCCCATCGGAATGATGATCGGGAGGCACCCCGGACCGCATCCTCTCCCGCCGCCCCGCCGGCTCGCCCGGCTGAGAACGCTGAGTACCAGGAAGAAGATGAGGAGGAACACCCACGGAGGAATCCCGCCACCGCTACTCGTCGGGTATGCGTTACTCGGCTCCGCCAACTGGGGCGGCGCGAGCGACGTATCCAGTTGGAAGTTGAACTCCTTCGCGAATCGCTCGGCGGTTCTGAGAGTCACCAGCTCGAGGCCTGTGCTGTAGTCCTTCTGCTTGAAAGCCGGAGTCGCCTCGCGGCAGATGTCGCCCGCGTCGGCATCCGTGATGAATCCTTCCGCGCCGCGGCCCGTCGCGACGAAGCAATGTCCGCGTCCGTCCTTGCTCGTCTCCTTGGGAACGAGGAGAATCACGGCGCCGGCGTTTCGAGTGGGATCGCCGGGAGTGCCGATCTTGCCCACCTTCCACTGCCTTC
Source organism: Gemmatimonadaceae bacterium (assembly GCA_043781715.1). Taxonomy (GTDB): domain Bacteria; phylum Gemmatimonadota; class Gemmatimonadetes; order Gemmatimonadales; family Gemmatimonadaceae; genus UBA4720. The sequence goes on along the minus strand of JAYWBE010000363.1, from coordinate 1,643 downwards.
CGATCTGGAGCGCGACTTCCTGCACGTCGCGCGTGCCTATGTCGGGAAGCGTCACGATCGTCATCTCGCCCTGCGATTTCGTCCGCACATCCTGGGCGATGCGCTCCATCCGCTTAATCGCGTCGGGCTGAATTACGCGCGCGAAATCGTTCACCAGCCCGGTTGGCGGCGGGATCTGGATGCCTTGTGGAAGGAGGAAAAACCAGGCTATTCGCACAACGGCGAAAAAAGTCGCCGTCGAAGGAAACCCGATCAGAACAGAAGTAAGTATCTACTCTCCCTTGATTTCATGGTTTGGCAGGAGGTCTATTTAGCAGATGATTCCCATCCAAGTCAACCACATCAGTGCCGTCGGCGCGATAGCGCTTTTTCTCGCCTGCGCTCCCGCCGGCAACGCCAAACAGGGCGCTGAAACCACGACCGTGGCGCGCGCCGAGACTGCTTCGGTCGCGACCAAACCGGCGCCACCTGATTCCAACATTACGCGCGCTGATCTCGCCAGGATTCAGGGAAGCGCCAGCGCGCCAGTCTGGGTGATCGAGATCAGCGACTTCCAGTGCCCCTACTGCAAGCAGTGGCACGACCAGACGTACGCCGCCCTTCGCGACCAGTACGTGAAGACTGGCAAGGTTCGGCTCGCCTACGTGAACTTCCCGCTCGCCAGTCACGTCCACGCCTGGCCGGCTGCCGAGTCTGCAATGTGCGCCGGGGCCCAGGGAAAATTCTGGCCGATGCACGACGGCCTCTTCGCGACTCAGAACCATTGGGAGGCGTTGGGCTCGCCGACGACTGTCTTCGACTCGCTCGCCCAGGCCAACGGATTGGACATGAAGCGCTGGCGGGACTGTGTGAAATCCGGAATGATGAAACCGCTCATCGAGGCGGATCACGACCGTGCGTCCAGAGCAGGCGCCGCCGCGACACCGAGCTTCATGATCGGCGACAAGATCCTCACCGGCGCGCAGCCAATCGAGGAGCTGCGGAAGGCGATCGACTCCGCTCAGGTGAAAGGCAAGAAAACCACACCGTAAGACCTCGACTGTACAACGCCTCAGAAGGGGGGCAGCCGTGAAACTGCTGCTGCGAATTCCCTACGCGTTCGTGGGGCTCGTAACGGATGCGCTCGTCGGAGTAGTTCCCGCCGGCAAATCGAAATTCCGTCGCGCGCTCAGTAGCCGGCGCGGACTCGTTGATCGCTACCAGACATGGGGCGCGACCTCTCGCGATGCCGCGCGCCCGCTGGTCTGGTTCCACGCGCCGTCGGTCGGCGAAGGCCTCCAGGCACTCCCCGTCATCGAGCTCGTGCGCGCGCGGCGCCCCGACGTTCAGATCGCCTACACTTTCTATTCACCCAGTGCCGAGCAGTTCGCGAAGTCGGTGCAGGCGGATTTCGCCGATTACCTCCCGTTTGACACGTTCGACCACGCGAACGCGGTGGTATCCGCGCTTCGGCCGAGCGCTCTCGTTTTCAGCAAGCTCGACATCTGGCCCGCGCTCACGGAGCGCGCCACCGACGCGGGCGTTCCCGTCGGCGTGATCAGCGCGACGCTACCTGAGGGCTCAGGACGTCGTGGGATTTTCGCCCGGGCTCTGCTGGGCGACGCGTATCGCTCGATCGATCGCGTCGGAGCCATCGATGAGAA
>JAYWBE010000362.1:0-3771 GCA_043781715.1 Gemmatimonadaceae bacterium | reverse complement strand
GTCCGAGAATTCTCGCGCGGGCGCCAACCTGAAGGGACAAAGCGTCTACACTCTGGCCCTTAGTAGTAGCTGGAAGGACGATAAGGACGAAAGCTGTTGCGAGGACAAGGCGCATCTGTTTCTCCTGAGTCGAAGCCCACGTCGGGCCGCGTTCGGTAATCGCTACGGACGAACCGGAAGCCTGTCAACACAAATGATTCTTGATAGGACAGCTATGCTACTGCGACTCCGCGATCAGTAGTTGGGAGGTCCTGCCCCATTCATCTCGCTGTGCGTGACGAGTGAGTCTGTCTCTAAGAAGAGATCAAGCTCGAACTGCGGAGTGTGAGTTTCAGTGTGAGTTTCTCACTGCAAAGTACTGCATGACTGCTCGGGAAATACAGCGCCGACGCCCGTTTCCCCTATGAGAACGTGATTTTATGTTGTAAAGTGGTCACCTATAAGTTCGATTACGAATCGGGTGCTCTACCCCTGAGCTACTGTGGCAAGTTCTCGCAAATAGCCATCCACTGGCGACGTGGCGGTATAGCCCCGATGCCGTTGAATGGCTTAAAGTCAAAAGCACTCGCCGCTCACGCTCGCCAATCACGCACCGTAGTCTACGAATGCCCTGGAGCGGACTCGAACCGCTATGCCTTACGGCACCACCCCCTCAAGATGGCGTGTCTACCAATTTCACCACCAGGGCAACATCACTTCACTCGCGGCAAACCACCGCGAGCCACTTCCTGCAACGGAACTCCCAAAAAAACTACGGGGCCGACGGGGCTCGAACCCGCGACCTCTCGAGTGACAGTCGAGTGCTCTAACCAAGCTGAGCTACGGCCCCAACTACTGGAGTCAGGGTCGGAAACCCTTCCTCACTACGCACCTTCCTTGCAACGAGCTGGTTGTCAGTCAGCCCGCCGAATAATAGCCCCAAGGGGAATCGAACCCCTCTCTGCACCGTGAAAGGGTGCCGTCCTAACCGATAGACGATGAGGCCGATGCGGAGCCCAAAGCATCCTCCATCCATCAAATAGCGCTAACGGGATTCGAACCCGTGTTTGGGCCTTGAGAGGGCCCCGTCCTAGTCCCCTAGACGATAGCGCCGCAAAAACGAAAACTCCCACTCCTCGCCCAGTGAAACCGACGATCATTTGATCGGTTCTTCCCAGGCATTACAGGCCCGGCAGGAATCGAACCTGCAACCTCCGGTTTTGGAGACCGGCGCTCTACCAATTGAGCTACGGACCTATGCCGGTTGCATTCCGCGCGTCACTCTGCGAAGCGTGCAACGCGGACCTTTTCCCCTTGATCCGAGGGGTGGCTGACGGGAATTGAACCCGCAACCCCCGGTGCCACAGACCGGTGCTCTAACCAATTGAGCTACAGCCACCATTGCACCAAACAAACCCTGCGCTTTCTAAACAGGTCGTTTGATCCTGCATCTTAACCGCGTTCTACAATCGAATCAACCGCGACGAAGCGCGCTCGACGATAGCGCAGCGCAGTCCTACTTCGAGCGATCCATGTACTCGCCGGTGTTCGGATTCACGCGCACCTTCTCACCCGTGTTCACGAATTCCGGCACGTTGACCGTGACGCCATTCTCCAGCTTCGCCGGCTTCGTCGACGCAGTCTTCGTCGCCGTCTTCATCACCGGCGCAGTCTCGACCACTGCAAGTACCATCGAATTCGGCAGCGTAATGCCGATCACTCTGCCGTCGTAGTACTCGGCCTGGATCTTCATCCCCGACTGCATCCACTGCGCGTTGTCACCAAGCACCTCGTCCTCGATCTCCATCTGATCGTAGTTCTCGGTGTTCATGAAATGATACGTGTTGCCGCCCTGATACATGAACTCGAGATCGTGCGTCTCCATCGACGCCCTCTCGATCGTGTCGGCGGCGCGGAAGCGGTGCTCGAAGTTGTTGCCGGTACGAAGATTCTTGAGCTTCGCCTGCACCATCGCGCGGAGATTGCCCGGCGTGTGATGGCGGAACTCTACTACGCGGCACGGATCACCCTGGAACACGAGGACCATTCCACGCCGGATCTGGGTGGCAGGCATTGCCATATGCTTATTCCAATACTGAGGTCTGAAACTGAAGATCGACGCCGGGCTGCTGCCGTCGGCGTCGATCGATAAGAAGCGTAAACGCAAACAGCCTCGAAACTTAGCCGCTTTTCGAACCTCGGTCAAGCTTGGCGACCATGGGCTTGAGTGCTTTCCATATGTTGTCGGCGACGATTCGCTCTCCACCCAGGTTTGGATGAACACCGTCGGGCTGGTTGAGCCGCGGAATTCCCGCCACACCGCCGAGTAGAAAGGGCAGCAGAGTGACGCTTTCCTTTTTTGCCACTTCGGGATAGATCGCGCGGAAGCTCCTCGTGTAGGAGACGCCGTAGTTCGGCGGCGCTTCCATCTGGACCAGAGCGATCTCCGCCCGCGGCTGCTTCGCTCTGACAGCGGCGATCAGCCGCTCGAGATTCGCTCTTGCATCCTCGGGCGCGAGACCACGAAGCGCGTCGTTCGCGCCACCCTCGATCACTATCAGATCCACGGGTGTGCGAAGCACCCAGGCGATCCGTCGCACGGCGCCCGCCGTCGTCTCACCCGACAGGCCGGCATTCACCACCTTGATGGGAACGCCCTCCGCCTGCGCTATCTTCTCGATCAGCGAAGGGAAGGCTTGCTCCGGATCCAGCCCGAGCCCGGCCGTGAGACTCGTCCCAAAGAAAAGAACCACCGGCGCGCGTATTGAACCGGGGCCGCTATCCACCGCTGTGGCCGATCCCGCTCCTTTTGCGACACTCATGTTATCCTTCGTCTCTCTCGAATTCCTTGCACTGTCCACATTTCCGCCCGAGCCACACGCGACGGTGCACGCGAGCGCGGCGGCCTGAACCACCCGTCGTCCGTGAAGCGCCGGCCAAAACACACCCTCGTTCATGCTGATTGCCCGTGAAGTAACCAAAGAATACATGAGTGGCGAGCAGAAGCTCGCCGTGCTGCGCGACGTGACGTTCACTATACCGCAGGGAGCCTTCGTCGCAATCGTCGGACCTTCCGGCAGCGGCAAGACGACCCTCCTGGGACTGCTCGCGGGTCTTGATACACCGACGCGCGGCAGTGTGCTCCTCGACGATACTGACCTCGGAAAGCTATCGGAGAACGATCGCGCCAGACTGCGTGGTGAGAAAGTCGGCTTCGTCTTCCAGAGCTTTCAGCTCATCCCGACGCTCACCGCGCTCGAGAACGTACAGGTTCCGCTCGAGCTGCGTGGAACGGCCGGCGCGGTCGAGCGCGCTCGAGACCTGATCGACCGCGTCGGGCTCTCGGGCAGAGGCCACCATTTTCCCACTCAGCTTTCCGGCGGAGAGCAGCAGCGCGTCGCGATCGCGCGGGCTTTCGCCAATTCGCCCAAGATCCTCTTCGCCGACGAGCCGACCGGCAATCTCGATAACGCGACCGGACACCGTATCTTCGAGCTCCTTCAGGCGCTCAACACCGATGCCGGCTCCACGATCGTTCTGGTGACCCACGAACTCACGCTCGCGTCGAAGGCGTCGCGCATGATCAGGCTGCTGGACGGCGCCGTTGTGGAAGACACGGGCGTGCAGGCCACGACCCCCGCGTGACAAGCGATAGCGAGCTTAATAGAGCCGCCGAGGTTTCCGCTTGATCGGCATGTCACGCAGCATCTGGGGTCTCGCCTGGCGCGAGAGCCGCACTGCCCGCCGGCGGCTCCTGCTCTACATGTCGTCGATTTCCCTTGGCGTCGCCGC
>JAYWBE010000361.1:0-3780 GCA_043781715.1 Gemmatimonadaceae bacterium | reverse complement strand
CTCGCCAGCTCAAGACCGCCTCGAGCGCCGGCGTGAAAAACGTGGTGCTGCTTCGCCGCGATGATTATGCAAATGGAAAGGTGACCGTGAAGACGCTGGCCGATGGATCCGAGCGCAGCGTGGCTCTCGATGCATTCCTGAACTCCTTGTAAGAACGCCAATGGCAGACGATAAGAAGCTGACGAAACGCTCCGAAGATTTCAGCGCCTGGTACAACGAAGTCGTGCTCAAGGCCGAACTGGCCGACTACTCGCCTGTGCGCGGCTGCATGGTCATCAGGCCGCGCGGCTATGGTATCTGGGAGCGGATGCAGCAGCAGCTCGACACGATGTTCAAAGACACCGGGCACGAGAACGCCTACTTCCCGCTGTTCATTCCCGAGAGCTTCATGAAGAAGGAGGCGGAGCACGTCGAGGGCTTTGCGCCGGAGACCGCCGTGGTCACACATGGCGGGGGGAAAAAGTTGGAGGAACCGCTCATAGTCCGCCCGACGTCGGAGACGATCATATACGCGATGTACGCCAAGTGGGTGCAGAGCTATCGCGATCTTCCCATACTCATTAACCAGTGGGCGAACGTCGTCCGCTGGGAAATGCGCACGCGGCTTTTCCTGCGCACGCTCGAGTTTCTCTGGCAGGAGGGCCACACCGCGCACGCGACGCACGACGAAGCCGAAGAAGAAGCGCGGCGGATGCTCGGCGTCTACCGCGATTTCATGGAAGGCTACATGGCAATGCCGGTCGTGACGGGAATTAAGACACCGGCCGAGAAGTTCGCGGGAGCGTTGAAGACCTACTCGTGCGAAGGGATGATGCAGGACAACAAGGCCCTACAGGCCGGCACGTCGCACGATCTCGGACAGAACTTCGCCAAGGCTTTCGATCTTAAATTCCAAACAGAGGCGGGCGGAATTGAATTCGCCTGGAACACCAGCTGGGGCGTCTCGACACGCCTCGTCGGCGGGCTGGTGATGACGCACGGAGACGACAACGGGCTACGCGTGCCGCCGCTGCTCGCGCCGATCGAGATCGTGATCGTGCCGATCTGGCGCTCGGAAGAGGACAAGGGCCGCGTCAAGGCAGCCGCGCATCTGGTGAAGGAGAGCCTGCTCGGCTGGGAGCGCCGGATCCCGGGCCGCCTGCGTGTGCACGTCGACGATCGCGAGGGAATGAAGCCCGGGGCCAAGTACTTCGAGTGGGAGCTGCGCGGAATTCCTTTGCGCCTGGAGCTCGGACCGCGGGATCTGGATCAGAATCAGGCGATCATGGTGCGCCGCGACACCGGTGTGAAGCGCGCCGTATCGCTTACCTCCGTCGGTGAAGATGCGGCCGAACTGCTGCATCTGATTCAGGAAACGATGCTGATCGACGCGCGCGAGCGGCGGGAGCAGAACAGCATTCGCGGCGGAATCACCTATGATCGTTTCCGCGAGGTGATGGCGGGAGACGGCGCGTTCGTGTACGCGGGGTGGTGCGGCGACGCCAAGTGCGAGGCCGCGATCAAGGAAGAAACCAAGGCAACGATTCGCGTTCTGCCCGACGAGGAGTTCAGATCCGCCGAGCCGCCAAAGACGTGTCTCAAGTGTGGAAGCCCGTCGACCGCCGAGGCGCTGTGGGCAAAGGCATACTGAGAGAGCGGGGAGTGTCGGCGACTCGAGCGAAAGGAACGGCTGCACCCGACGAAGCGTTTCCGAGGGACGCGTCGGGACTCCGTTGCGAAGGAGTTTCACTCAGCGTAATCGCCCGAGACATCGGCACGCCCTGCTACGTCTACAGCTCGGCCGCCATCCGGGCGCAATACCGCCGGCTTAGCGATGCGATGGGGAAGCTCGACGCGCGCCTGCATTATAGCGCGAAAGCCAATTCGAGCATTGCGATTCTCGTGCTTCTGCGGGACCTCGGCGCCGGCCTGGATATAGTTTCCGGCGGCGAGCTGTTTCGCGCGCTCAAGGCGGGCTACTCCGGACGCGACATCGTCTTCAGCGGCGTTGGGAAGACGGAGCGGGAGATGGAGGAGGCACTTCGCGCCGAGGTGCTTCTCTTCAACGTGGAGTCCGAGCAGGAGCTGCACGTGCTCGACGCCGTGGCGAAGCGGCTCGGTCTCGTCGCTCCCGTTGCGGTGCGCGTGAATCCGGAGGTGCTGGTAGATACTCCGCACCCGTACACGCGCACGGGCGAGAAGGGGATGAAGTTCGGGATCCCGTTCGACGAGGCGCTGTCAGTTGCGAAGGTGGCTGCCGGTCTCAAGAATGTCCGCCTTCGCGGTCTCGACATGCACGTCGGGTCCCAGATCTCGCAATTCGCTCCGTACGAAGTGGGAGTGCAGCGTCTTCTGCACCTGCGGCGCGAGATCGAGCGCGACACCAAAATCCGGCTGGAATATCTCGACATCGGTGGTGGGCTCGCTGTCACCTACGACGCCGAGCGTACGGTCGACGTCGGTCATTTCGGGGAAGTGATCAGCGCGCTCGTGGGAGGCTCCGGGCTCAGGATCATCCTCGAGCCCGGCCGTTTCCTCGTCGGCAACGCCGGCGTCCTGCTGACCCGCGTTCTCTACAGAAAGCGAAGTGGCGGCAAGGAGTTCATCATCGCCGATGCGGGCATGACCGATCTTCTCCGGCCATCCCACTACAACGCCTTCCACCGGATCGAGGCAGTGAATCCGACCGGACGCACCACGGTAGCCGACGTCGTCGGCCCAATCTGCGAGAGCGGAGACTTTCTCGCCCTCGACCGGCAGATAGACGACGCGCAGCCGGGAGATCTTCTTGCGGTGCAATCGACCGGTGCCTACGGATTCGTAATGTCCTCAAACTACAACGCGCGCCCACGCCCCGCGGAGGTGCTGGTGGACGGCGCCAGATTCGCGGTGATTACCCGGCGTGAGAGCTACGACGATCTCGTCCGCAACGAAGAGAAGTCTCCGGCGTGGAGGAATTCCTAATGCGCATCGGTGTCATGGCCGACACGCACGACCGTGTTCCCGCGATCGCCGATCTCCTGGAGCGCTTTGCTTCCAAGGGCATCACGATGGTGATGCACGCGGGCGACTATTGCTCTCCGTTCTCCCTCTCCCCGTTTCATCAGAAGGGTATGGCGCTTCTCGGCGTGTTCGGTCGGAACGACGGTGATCGCGAGTCTCTCAGCGCGTACGCGGCGCGCGGAATGGGAACCGAGATCTACGAATCGCCCCATAGCTTCGAAGTGGGAGGGAAGCGCGTCCTGATTGTTCACGACATTGCGGAAGTGAGCGGGCGGTCCATCGAGTCGCACGACTTCGTGGTCCACGGCTCCTCCCACTTGCAGGGCACCAAGAAAGTCGGGAGTACGCTCGTGATAAATCCTGGAGAGGCTTGCGGCTGGATTCACGGCAAGTGCACGGCGGCGATTCTCGACACGGACACCGGAGAAGTAGAAAACATCACTCTATGAGCAGCCGGATTCTCATCATCGATTTCGGCTCACAATTCACGCAACTGATTGCACGGCGGGTTCGCGAGGCGCGCGTGTATTCGGAAATCCATCCGCCCAGCCGCACAGTGGAGTGGATTCGCGAATGGAAGCCCACCGGGATCATCCTGAGCGGCGGGCCCAACTCGGTGTACGGCGACAATGTTCCGCTCGCGGACCCCGCCATCTTCGACATCGCGCCCGTGCTCGGCATCTGCTATGGGATGCAGCTCATCGCCCACATAGAAGGCGGGCAGGTCATCCGCACCGATCGCCGCGAGTACGGCCGCGCCGAGATGAAGGTCCTGGAGCCGAAAGGCTTGTTCGCCGG
>JAYWBE010000360.1:0-3789 GCA_043781715.1 Gemmatimonadaceae bacterium | reverse complement strand
CTTTCGCGAGATGGAATTCGTGCTGACGCAGGAGCTGAGCGCGACCGGCGGAATGGTGCTGTCACCCGGCGGTGGCTGGATCACGCAGCAGAGGTCAGTCGAACTTTTGCGTTCGGCTGGACGTATCATATACCTTAGAGCGTCACCTGAAGCAGTCGCTCGCCGATTGCGCAGGGTTGAGACCAGGCCGCTGCTGGCCGGGCGCGACCCGGTCGTGGCACTCCGGGAGCTGTACCAGAAAAGGCAGGCCCTCTACGAGACAGCCGATACCGTTCTCGATACGGAAAGGCTTGCACGGCAACAACTTATAGCGAAGGTCGTCGAGCTCGCCTCGACCATGAAATAACTACGAACGCCAATGGACGAACGAATTCCTGTACAGACCACATTTCGCGTGATGGGCCCGCACGAGCGGGGGCGATTCGCCCCCGATGCGTGGGGTCATCTGCTTTCACTCAACGGCTCGGGCGCAATCAACGGGCTGGAGCTGGAGCACATCATCGAGCGAGCCCTCATGCAGTTCGAGGGACGGATCGCACTCGACGATCTGCGCGGACTGCTCGAGGGTACTGGCCTGGAAGATTCGTCCGGAAGCGGCGACAACTCTACGGTGCATTAGATGGCGAGAGCCAAGACAGCTAAAGCGAAAACAATGGCGAAACGCGCGACGAAACGCGTTGCTGCGAAGAGCGGCGCGATCAAGCCCACGCGCGCGAGAAAAAGCGCGGCGGCGAAAATCGTCGAAGACGAAGGTCCATCGGAGCCGGGCTCGACATCACTCGTGATCGTCGAGTCACCGGCGAAGGCCAAGACCATCGGGAAGTATCTCGGGCGCGCGTACAAAGTGCGCGCGACGGTCGGTCACGTGCGCGATCTGCCCGAGAAGAAGATGGGAATCGACATCGAGAACGGCTTCGAGCCGGAGTACGTGACGATCCCCGGAAAGGAGAAGACGGTCGCCGACCTCAAGAGCGCGGCCAGGGATTCGCGCGAAATCTTTCTCGCGACCGATCCGGACCGCGAGGGCGAAGCCATCGCGTGGCACGTCGCGCAGCAGATAAAAACCAAGAACGGAGCGCCGATGAGGCGCGTCCTCTTTCACGAGATCACGCGCGATGCCGTGCAGCTGGCGATCGCCAACGCGGGTCAGATCGACGAGCGGAAGGTCGACGCGCAGCAGGCGCGCCGTGTCCTCGACCGCCTCGTCGGATACAAGGCGAGCCCGGTTCTCTGGAAGACCGTGAAGAAGGGGATTTCAGCGGGCCGCGTGCAGACCGTCGCGCTGCGGCTGCTTGTGGAAAGAGAGCGCGAGATCCGCGCGTTCAAGCCGGTCGAGTACTGGACCGTCGAGGCACTCCTCGAAGAGGCTGGGCAGCAGTTCACGGCGAAGCTGCATCTGCTCGATGGCAAGAAGCCGGTAATCAGCAACGAGGCGGAAGCGAACGCGATTCTCGACGCGCTCAAATCACGGAAGACGTTCCAGGTCACCGAGGTCAAGCGCCGTGAGCGGAGAAAAAATCCGGCGGCGCCGTTCACCACCAGCACGCTGCAGCAGGACGCAGCGAAGAAGCTAAGCTTCGGATCGAAGCGGACGATGCGACTGGCGCAGGATCTCTACGAAGGAATAGAGATCGGCGAGGAGGGCGCGGTAGGTCTCATCACCTACATGCGCACAGACTCGACGCGAGTGGCCTCTTCGGCCGCGGAACAGGCGCGCGAATATATCAAGATGATGTACGGCCAGACGTACCTGCCCGATGCGCCGCGCCTCTACGCCGACACCAAATCGAAGAACGCGCAGGATGCTCACGAGTCCGTCCGTCCGACGGATCCGACGCGCCGCCCCGAGCACGTTCGCAAGTATCTCAAGGAAGACCAGTACCGGATGTACGAGCTGATCTGGCAGCGGTTCATGGCGTCGCAGATGACGCCCGCGATTTTCGACACTACAACCGTGGACTTCGATTTCGAGCGGTTCCTGTTCAGAGCCACCGGCAGCGTCGTCAAGTTCGACGGCTACCAGCGCCTCTACAAGGAATCGCGCGAAGCCGAGGAAGGAAAGGCGCTCGAGGAGGAGCAGGGACTGCCCGTGGTCCAGAAGGGAGAGGATATCCCGGTCAAGGCAATCACGCCATCGCAGCATTTCACAGAGCCGCCGCCGCGTTATTCCGAGGCGAGTCTCGTCAAGGAGCTGGAGCGCCTCGGCATCGGTCGTCCGTCGACGTACGCATCGATCGTCTCGACACTAGTCGATCGCCGCTACGCGATGCTCGAGCAGCGGCGGTTTTTCCCCACTTTCCTCGGCGAGCAGGTCGAGAGAGTGATGGTGAAGAGCTTCCCCGATGTGTTCAACGTCAGGTTCACGTCCCACATGGAAACCGATCTCGACAAGATCGAGGAAGGCGACGTGAACTGGCGGAAGATGCTCAAGGATTTCTACGGACCATTCGCGGAATCCGTCAAGAGCGCAGACATCGAGTCGCTCATCGGGGAGGCGCACGATCTGTCCATGCTCGAGACCGAGAGATGTCCGACTTGCGGGGGGAAACTGGTTCCCCGCGGCGGATTCTTCGGGCCGTTCCTGGCGTGCGAGAACCATCCAAAGGACTGTAAGTTCACGAGGCCTTTGCGCGGCGATCGCAAGCCGGCGCAGCCCACGGACGAGATTTGCCACGAGTGCGGCTCGCCAATGGTCATCCGCCACGGACGCTCGGGGGAATTCCTCGGCTGCAGCACATTCCCGAAGTGCCGCGGCACGCGCTCGATGCCAACCGGCGTCAAGTGTCCGAAAGACGGAGGCGACATCGCTGTGCGTCGCTCGAAAAAGCGAGGCAAGGCGTTCTACGGCTGCTCCAACTACCCGAAATGCGATTTCGTGGTGTGGGACAAGCCGGTAGCGGAGACATGTCCCGAGTGCGGCTACGTCGGCGCGGAGGCGAAGTTCACGAAAGCGCGCGGTGATTACCGGCGCTGCATCAAGTGCGCGAACGAGTGGGACGTCGCGCCAACGCCTGAAGCCGTGGCGGTGTGACGCAGCGAGTCACGGTTGTCGGCGGCGGCCTCGCCGGCTCGGAGGCCGCGTGGCAGCTCGCCACGCGCGGGTTCGAGGTATCATTGCACGAGATGCGTCCGGTCACGACGACGCCGGCGCACAAGACCGACAGACTCGCCGAGCTCGTGTGCTCGAACACCTTTAAGAGCACGGAGCTCACCAACGCGCACGGCCTGCTCAAGGCCGAGATGCGGCTCCTCGGTTCGCTCATTCTCGAAGCAGCCGACGGCGCGCGAGTCGCCGCCGGCAGCGCGCTCGCCGTAGATCGTGATGTCTTCTCGGCCGCGGTGACCCAGCGCATCGCGTCTGACGACCGAATCAGTTTAGTGCGCGAAGAGGTCGCGAGCATCACGGCTCCCTGTGTGATCGCGACCGGTCCGCTCACTTCGGAGAAGATGGCCGAGGCGATCCACGCGCGCCTGGGAGTTGGCGCGCTGGCTTTTTACGACGCGATCGCGCCGATCATCGCCCGAGACTCGATCGACGACTCCCTCGTCTTTCGCGGGTCGCGGTACGGCAAGGAGACGATGGAGGGCGCCGGCGACGACGGCGCGTATCTCAACTGCCCCATGTCGCGCTACCAGTACGACGCGTTTCTCGATGCACTGATTTCCGCCGATCAGTATCACGGCCACGAATTCGACGAAGTCCCGTACTTCGAAGGATGCATGCCGGTCGAGGTGATGGCGAAGCGCGGACGCGACACGATGCGCTTTGGTCCGCTCAAGCCGGTCGGG
>JAYWBE010000359.1:0-3813 GCA_043781715.1 Gemmatimonadaceae bacterium | reverse complement strand
ACGCCGAGCCATCGAGTGGCACGACGATCCGGCTGAACGTCTGCTCTGGAGTCGCGCCTATGAAGGAAGCCGGCGGCTTCACCACCAGCACGGGAATGTTGGTATGGCGAATGAGGTAATCGGTGACGCTGCCGAGCGTGATCCTCTTCACCCCGCCGCGAGAGTGACTCGACATCACTATCAGGTCCACGCTGAACTTCTTGCTATAGTCGCGAAGCGTGGGCGCTACGGGCCCGTCCTCTAGTGCAGTCATGACCCTGATCTCACCAAGCGCGCGGCACTCAGTTCCGAGTGCTTCTAGCTTGTGTAAACGGGCGAGACGTTCATCCAGCAGCGTCTGCTCGGTTATCGCCAGCACGGGCGGCCGGACGACCGTCTCGATGACCAGCGGCGCTGTCTGCACTCGAACGAGACGGAGGTCCGCGTCAAAACGCTGCGCCAGCTTTAGGGCCACCGATATCGCTGCTCTCTCATTGTCCGAGCCCTCCGTGGGGGCCATGATCACTTTGTACATTGCTCCTCCCTGTTCTGCGCCGGCATTCGTGAGTGTCACGACCAGCTCGCGCGCAAAGCGTTCAAGATTACCGCAACGTCGATCGCCTCCTGAAGAAGCGCACCCTCCGTCGGCGGAATGAATCCGTAGGCAGCGAAGATCATGGCGACGCCGCTCAACACGAGCCCCGTCACAATGCTCTGTCGCGCCAGCCGCATCGTTCTTCTGCTTATTGCTACCGCCTCGCCTACCTTCGATAAATCATCGACCAGTATGACCACGTCGGCGGCCTCCGACGTGACGCCGCCCCCATGTCCCGCGAGAGCAACCCCTACGTCGGCGGCCGACAAAGCGGGCGCGTCATTGGTGCCGTCGCCGACCATCAACACGACCTCGCCCCGGGCCCGGAAGCGAGAGACCATCGTCGCTTTGTCGGCGGGCAGCAATTCCCCGTGAACTTCCTTTATTCCGGCCTCAAGCCCAACCGCTCTAGCGTTTGCGGCCCGGTCACCGGAAAGGAGTACTGTGCGTGTCAGTCCCAACTCCCCGAGCGTGGCAAGAAAGCTCTTCAGCTCAGGGCGTAGCGAATCGGCGTACTCTATGATTCCGGCGGGTTTGCCGGAGAGGAGGACGTACGCGCGCAAACCGGCGTCACCGTCTTCGGCAGTGTCGAAGAGATCAAGCGAAGAGGAGGCGTGACGGGCAACGAAGGCGCGGCTTCCAACCACGACCTCGACATCTCCAACCATGCCTGTCAGCCCCTCTCCGGATGACTCGCGGTGCTGCCGGGCCTGTGGCAGGCGTCCGTATCTCTTCTCTCCTTCTTCCACCACGACTCGCGCAAGCAGATGACGTGAACCCTGCTCGACGGCCGCAGCACTGCGAAGGACTTCTCGCTCCGTGAATCCGGTCAGAGCGACAACGCTCTTTACGGCCGGCTTACCGACTGTGAGGGTACCCGTCTTGTCGAATACGGCCAGAGTTGCGGCGCTCAGCGTCTCGATCGCAGCTCCATGCCGTACAATGATCTTGCGGCGTGCCGCGCGATTTATCCCCCCGATCATCGCGACCGGCGTGGCGAGGATGAGTGGGCACGGCGTGGCCACGACCAGGACCGATAGTACGCTGGTCCAGCTCCGGGTCAATGCGAATGTCACGACACAAACCGCCAGCGTCGCCGGCGTAAACCACACCGCGTACCGGTCAGCGAGCCGCTGCAGCGGTGATTTCGTGGCCTGCGCCTCGCGGACGAGCTCCACGATCCGCGAGTACTGACTCTCGGCGGCCCGCGCCGAGGCACGCACACTTAGTACTCCGTGTGCGTTCAGCGAGCCGCTCATTACTGTGGTCCCTTCGTGCGCGGGAACCGGAATCGCCTCTCCTGTAAGCTGAGATGCGGCTATCTCCGAGATCCCACTGAGGACGATTCCATCGCACGGCACCATCTCGCCCGGCCGCACGAGAAAGACATCGCCCACGTTCAGCTCGCCGACGGGTACGTCGACCAGCCCGCGAGCCCCGCTGATGAGATGCGCGATGCGAGGGGCAGCTTTCTGCAGTTCCCGGAAGGCAGCGGACGCCCGACGCTCGGCGAATCTCTCAAGGGATTCGCCACCGGTTTGCATGAGGACGATAACGAGTCCAGCCAGCGGCTGACCGATGATCGCTGCGGTGACGATGGAGAGTGACGCGACCAGGTCCGTCGCGTAATTGCCTTGACGCGCCGCGCGAAGCGTGCGCCATACTACCGGAAAGCCCGCGCCGATGAGAGCGATCGTCCAGAGTCCCTGGGCGAACAGCGGAAGATTGAAGATGTACTGCTCGACGCCGCCGAGAAGGATTCCCGCGATCGCGAACAGCGGCGAGTAGGGGAGGATCGTCCTCTTCACCGTGTTGCCTCCCCCTCGCGTTCCCTGTATGGGCTCGCCCTCGAGTGGGGATCGGCGCCGGTTCGGAACGACCGCGCGAAGTGGCGCTGGCATTGTCAGTGTGCCTCTTTGACGGCTTCGAGAACGAGCAGGGTTTGTCCGTCGTCGCTGGTGATGGACAACGCCGTATCCCTGTCATCTTGCCCATCGGAGAGGATCTCAACCGATTTGATATTCGATATCCCGCGCACCAGATGTGGTCCAGCTCCCGCCATGCTTCCGAACATTAGCTGCGCGCGCTTGCTCGGAGAGTCGTAGACGGCACCGAGAAAGCGATAGCCCCTCATCTCGACTTGTGCGCCGATCGCTGGGTCATCGACCTCGAGACGTCCACGACGACCGACATTCCTGCGGGAGAAATCGTCGAGCTTCCGCGCCCAGTCCGCATGCTCCTCACGGGATTCACTCGCGGGCTCCGGCTGATCGAATCGCTGGAACGCGGCAGCCGCAGGAAGAACGAGCACAGAACGCCGGGCGCCCCGAACCAGCTTCGCAACCGTTTCGCCTCCAAGCATTCGACCGAGAATTCCCCGGCCGTGCGTTCCAGCAACAATGAGATCCGCATCGAGCTCCTCGGCGCAGGCGAGGAGAGACGGACCGGGTTTCCCATATAGAACCTTCTGATGCATCCGGCACTTGCTGCCCTGATCCAGCCAGCCCGTGACGCGGGTCAGCTGTGCTCCAACGTCTGCTTCGTGCTCTCTGAACCAGTGTTCGGGGATGTAATCCTTTCGCTCCCACGGAACCACGTGCACGAGTGTTACAGTAGCGCCCGGGGCCGCGATCTCGAGCGCCAGCCGAGCCGCTTCAATGCTCGGCTCGCTGAAATCCATTGCGACTACTATGCGCCTGGGAAGCTCTCGCAGCTTGCTGTCGACAGCCAGAACCGGTACCTGGCTCACTCGCATCAGACGGAGCGCAGTCTCGTTTCCAAAAAACCTCGCCGCAACGCCGTGGCCGCCAAGACCGACCACCACGATTCGACAGTGTGATTCCTTCGCCAGAGTAGCGATCGTAGTTGCGGGATCTCCGGAGCGCACCTCGACGGGCCAGTTTTTGTCTCCGAGCCGATCGAGCTGCGCTTTTGCCTTGCTCTCAGCTTCCTGGTGCAGGCCGCGCTCATAATCCATCACCAGCGAGCGGTCGACCGTTCCCCAGGGAATCGGAGCGTGATCCACCACCGTGAGGACTTTGACTTCGCGCTGATCCCCGAGAGGCAACAGGCGGGCGAGCGCGATGGCCGCGTCTGATTGGGGCGTTCCGTCGGTCGCGATGAGCAGCGCCGTTGGGGGTCGGTGAACCGGACGCTCCGGCTTGGCGTTCGGTGTCGTTTCAGCAAGTGTATTCAACACGATCTCCTCCTTTTTCTCGATCAGTCGGCGACGACTTGTG
>JAYWBE010000358.1:0-3822 GCA_043781715.1 Gemmatimonadaceae bacterium | reverse complement strand
GCCTTCGGCATGTATCTCACCATGCTCACGTGGCCGATGATCGCGCTCGGCTGGGTCGTCAACCTGTTTCAGCGTGGCGATGCGTCGATGGGTCGTCTAGCTGAGATCCTCGTGGTTCGCCCGACCATCAACGGTGATGAGCCGCGTCAGCATCTGCCGCCGACCAAGACGGGCCGCACCATCGAGTTTCGGAACGTCGGGTTTCACTATCCGTCGGCCACCCCGGGCGAGCCGCGCTGGGTCCTGCGCAACGTCAGCTTCACCGTGCCCGCGGGAGCCACGTTCGGCGTGGTCGGCGCGACTGGAAGCGGGAAGAGCGCGCTCATCGATCTGATTCCGCGAATGTACGATCCGCAGGAAGGCGAGATTCTCATCGATGGCGTTCCGACGAAGAACGTCGTGCCGGCGGAGCTGAGGCAGGACATCGGGTTCGTGCCGCAGGAAAGTCTCCTCTTCAGCGACACCATAGGATCGAACCTCTCCTACGGAACGAGCGGCATTACGCAGACGGGTGAATGGGCGGCTGGCGTCGCGCAGCTCCATCAGACGATCGACCAGTTTCCCGGCCGCTACGAGACGATCCTCGGCGAGCGCGGAATCAACCTGTCCGGCGGTCAGAAACAGCGGGCCTCGCTCGCGCGAGCGCTCGCTAAAAAACCAAGTATCGTGCTCCTCGACGACGCGCTGTCGGCTGTAGACACGCACACCGAGGCGGAGATTCTCCGCGCGCTGCGCGAAGCGCTGGCGGGGCGAACGGCCCTCATCGCGTCGCACCGCATAAGCGCGATACGCGACGCGTCGTGGATCATCGTGCTCGAGAAGGGAACGGTGGTCGAGCAGGGGCGGCACCCGGAGCTGATGGCGCTGCGTGGGCGCTACTGGTCGCTGCTGCGCCGCCAGCAGCTGCTCGACGCGGTGGAGTCGGATGCGTTGGCAACGGATGTCAACGCGACTACAATATAAGCATGTCCGACCGCCTCGGTTCCGCCCCGCAAAAGCGGCTAAAAACGCTCGAGGCCGAGGCGAAAGAAGCGCAGCGCACGATCGACGAATTGCGAGCGCGCGACGCGCTCAAGACGCAGTTCCTCTCCAACGTCTCGCACGATCTTCGGACGCCGCTCGCCGCGATCATCACGCACGCCGAGATACTGCGCGAAGGGATGCTGGGGGATCTCAATCCAAAGCAGCGTGACAGCGTGTCCGGGATACTGAGCGGAGGGAAGCAGCTGATCGACATGATCGACGAGATCCTCACTTACGTGCGCAGCGCGAGCGACCAGGTCAGTCTCGCGCGCACGGACTTCGACATCACGAGGCTCGTCGACCAGGTGCGGATGCTGAATCAGGCTCTGGCGGCGAAGAAGCATTTGACGATCGAGCGCCTCAACGGAGACGACCTGCCCCCCGTTTACGCGGATCGTGACAAGGTCAAACACGTGCTGGCCAATCTTATCGGCAACGCGATCAAGTTCACGCCCGACGGCGGACGCGTCTGGATCGGCTTCTCCCGGCGCGGCAGAGACGGGGAGGATCTTGTGGTGGAGGTCGGCGACAACGGCTGCGGAATAGCGCGCGATCACTACGAGCTCGTCTTCCGCGAATTCGCGCAGGTCGACGCATCTCCGTCGCGTCCGCACCATGGAACAGGGTTGGGCCTCGCGATTGCGCGCAACCTCGTCGAGCTGCACTCGGGAACCATCTGGGTCGAGAGCGAGCTTGGCAAAGGGAGCAGCTTTTTTTTCACGCTGCCGCTCAACCCTCCGCGCGACTAAGTGCCGGCCCGCATTCTGATCGTGGAAGACAGTCCGCTCGTCACGGACGCGTTTCGCATTCTCTTAACCGCGGCCGGCTACGACGTCGACGTGGCCGCGACGGTTGCCGAGGCGATCGAGCGCGGCACAATGACACCGGTTGATCTGATGCTGCTCGATCTCACCCTGCCAGACGGAAGCGGACTGGAGATTCTGGACGCGCTTCGCGAGCGCGGCTCCCTTCCCCACGCGACACTGGCGATGACCGGCCACAGCGATTCGGCTTCACGTCGCAGCTGTCTCGAGGCAGGGTGCGTGGATGTCCTCCTCAAGCCTGTCCCAATCGGCGAGCTCCTACGTCAGATCGAACGCCACCTGGCATAACCGAGCGCCGAGCGCGCCCGCGCGCCGGACCGCTGCTCCAGCGGTACTACCGGACGAAGTACCGTCTGTTCGCACGCGAGAAGCGTCCGCGTCCGCCGCAGCGGGGGCTCATCATGCTGCAGATCGATGCCCTCGCGTATTCCGATCTGCGGCGCGCCCTCGAGCTGGGTCTTTGCCCGACGATTTCGCGGCTGCTGCGCGAGGGATTCGCGCTAAGGCGCTGGTTCTGCGGACTGCCGTCGGCGACGCCCTATTGCCAGGCGGGGATGTTTCACGGCGAGAACGGCGGCATTCCGGCGTTTCGCTTCTACGACAAGGCGGCCCGCAAGGTAATCACCTGCAATGCGCCGCACGGCGTGCAGTACATCCGCGACCGCATCCACTCGCCGGGCGCGCTCGCCGGCGGCTCGAGTTACGTCAATCTTCTCGACGGCGATGCGCAAACCGTAGCCTTCACCGTCGCCACGCGTGAGAAGATGTCGGTGTACCGCCGGCTCGGCGGAACGCGGATGGGGCTTCTCATGGTGCTACATCCTATTCGCATGGCGCGCATGGTTCTTCAGGGCGCGTTCGAATGGCTGCTCGAGGAATGGGAGCGGGCGCGCGGCGAGCTGGCGGGAAGGGTGACGCACTCGGAAGGCATTTTTCCGTTCATCCGCATTCTCAGCAATGTCGTCGTGCGCGAGCTGCAGACGATGGCGATTCTGCTCGACGTCTATCTCGGCGTTCCCATTATCTACAGCACCTTCATGCAGTACGACGAGCTGGCGCACCACTTCGGTCCGTCGAGCAAGCAGGCACTCGTCGACCTGCGCCGCACCGACGCGCGCATCGCCGAGATCTGGAGAATGGCACAGCTGGCAGGAGGACGCGGCTACGATCTCATCATTCTCTCCGACCATGGAATGACTCCGGCGCTGAGCTACCGCGTGCAGTACGGGGAGTCGCTTGGCGCGACAGTGCAGCGGATTCTCGACGAGACTCTGGTGAAGGGCGCACCGGCGCCGCGGTCGTTGGCCAGCTACGCCGAAGATACCGAGTACTCGGACATCGGTCCCGAGGTAGTCGAAGCCGTCGCACAGCTGACGCCGGCTTCGTTCGGCGCGCGAAGCGCGATCCGCAGATTCCGCGACTGGCTGAGAAGCCGCTACGGGTTGCGCGAGATCATTTTCCCGGAGAAGTATCGCGTCGACCGGACGAACGATGTCGTTGTGACCTACAGCTCCTGTCTGGCGCTGCTGTATTTCGCGGCGACGGAACAGCGCCTCTCGCTCGAGCAGATCACCGCCGACGCGCGCTGGGCCAGACTCTATGAGCAGCTCGTTGCGCACCCGGGCATTGGCCTCGTGGCCACGGTCTCGCGTGGCGGGGTGAATCTGGCGGGCAAGCACGGCCGCGCGATTCTGAGCGACGGTCAGGTCCAAATCATCTCCGGCAAGAATCCGCTCGAGATTTTTGGCACCGAGCCGTACGTGCTGCGAGCGGTGGAATCGCTCGTGAACCAGCCGAACGCGGGCGATTGCGTTTTGTTCGGCGCGTTCGACGGCTACGACATCATCTCGTTCGACGATCAGGTCGGCGCGCACGGCTCGGCCGGCGGCGATCAGGTTTATCCATTCATCATCTCGCCCGAGCGGCTGGGGCTCGCGAGCGAATCGCTCGAGGACGCGCGCGACATCCACCGCAC
>JAYWBE010000357.1:0-3833 GCA_043781715.1 Gemmatimonadaceae bacterium | reverse complement strand
GGGCGGCAACGATCGCGACGCTCACGTCTCCGAGGGCGAGGGCACCGACACGATGCTCCACCACAATTGCCATAACTCCAAACCGGTCGTGAGCCTCGGCGAGAATCCTCTCGAGCTCGGACTCTGCCATCGAAGTATAGGCGGAGTAATCGATTGCGGTCACGCCCCGGCCATCGTATGTGTCACGCACGGTCCCGGCGAACATGGAAATGGCGCCGCATTGTGTGGACTGAACCTCGGCCATCAACGCGGCTGGGTCTATCTCCCTGGTGACTATCGCCGAGCGTCTCATCCGCCCGCCACGGGCGGAATCAACGCCACCTCGTCCTGGGGATCGACCACCTGGTCGAAGGACGCAAATCTCCTGTTGACGGCTACGCGGGGAGATTCGGGAAGGATGTAGGCGCCCGGGAGGGACCGGATGCTGTGGACAAGATCTCCGACGGTGCTGCCCGGATCGAGGGGAATTTCGAGAGTGGGCCCGCCGAAGCTCTCGGCGTATGAAGCAAACAGCTGCACCGTCACTGTTGACACTGCGCACTCCCCTCGCCTGCTGTGAAGCTAAGTCCTTATGCTTCCGACATCTGCGACATGTTCACGCCAGCGACAAGGGCTCGTAGCTCTTTTGACGGCTTGAACACGGGAACGGGTCGAGCGGAAACCTCAACTGGAGAGCCGGTGCGTGGATTGCGCGCCATCCGGGTTTTCCGATTGCGAATCTTGAAGGTGCCGAATCCCCTGACCTCGATGTTTTCCTGGGTCTGGAGGGATTCCTTGATCGCCTCGAGGAAAGCGTCCACGACGCGAGCGCAATCCTTCTTTGAGATCATCGGCCCAGCGGTGCGTGAAATCTGGGTAGTGACACGCTCGACGAGGTCGGCTTTAGTCATTGAAAAACTCCGTATGGACGCGCGCCAGAGCGCGTAAGTGCTTTGAAACTATGGCTTTACTAATATGGTGTCAAGGCGAGTTTGACGCTACCTAACTGTCCCACTGAGCGCGCTGAGGAACTCCTGGAACAGAGGCCGAGCGTCGTGCGGCCCCGGCGCGGCCTCCGGATGGTACTGGACCCCGAAAACCGGGAGGGTTCGGTGCCGAAGACCTTCTATGGATCCGTCGTTCAGATTGACGTGGGTGACTTCCAGATCGCCCGCGCCCTTTACCGACCGCTCATCTCCTTCCACCGCAAACCCATGGTTTTGCGACGTGATCAGCACGCGGCCCGTCTCGACATCCTTCACCGGGTGATTTCCGCCCCGGTGTCCGTAGGACATCTTTGCCGTCGAGCCACCGAAGGTAAGTCCTAACAGCTGATGCCCCAGGCAGATCCCGAAGATCGGCACTCCTTTGGAGGTCAGTTTCCGGATGATCTCCGGAGCGTACGACACAGCATCGGGGTCGCCGGGCCCATTCGACAGAAAGATTCCGTCCGGGCCCTCAGCCAGCGCCACATCTGCCGATGTGGCGGCGGGGACTACGGTTACGCGGCAATCGGCCTCATCGAATAGTCTGAGGATGTTGCGCTTGATTCCGTAGTCGTAGGCGACGATGTGGTGACGCGCGCGCGGATCTCCCCAGCTATAGCGCTCTCGCGTCGACACGCGGGACGCGAGATCCAACCCTTCCATCGACGGGCACGCCTCGAGCGCCACCCTGCTCGCTTCGTCGGGCTCAACGCCGGCGCCGATGACTCCGCGCATCACGCCAACCGACCTCAAGTGCCGAGTTAGGCGGCGAGTGTCAACATCTTGAATTATGGGAACTTGAGATGCTGCAAGCCAAGCTCCCAGTCCGCCCGTCGCGCGCCAGCTCGAGTATGTCTCCGACAGCTCGCGAACCACTACTCCGGCGATCTGCGGCGCGTTGGATTCCGGGTCCTCCGCGTTGACGCCATAGTTGCCGATCTGTGGCGCCGTCATCACGACGATCTGTCCGCGATACGACGGATCGGTGAAGACCTCCTGATAGCCGGTCATGTTGGTCGTGAAAACGACCTCGGCCACGGCGGGCAGCAGTGCCGCATTCGACCCGGCCATGCGCCCACGAAAAAGGGTTCCGTCCTCAAGGAGGAGGAACCCTGGCTCAGTGCTTCGAGTCTCGGCTGCCAACTTACCGCTTCGGAATGGTAGCTGGAGGTTTCGCCGTCTTCGTTCCCGCGGGAGCGGTGGTCGCCGGCGCTGGCTCGAGCGGAACCGCTGGAGCTGACGTCGGCGGAGGCGCCACGTTCTGGGGCTGAGCGCCCAGGCCTTTCTCCAGGACGGACCGCGGAGCCGACGTATGCGTCGACATGATTTGCAGAACGAAGGAGAGACCGAGGAAGACGCCGCCGCCCCACCAGCTGATCTTGGTGAGGATGTTTCCGGCCTGACGGATTCCGATCAGTGCGTCGGGAGACGAGCTCGCTCCACCGAAGCTCGCGGCGAGGCCGGTGCCCTTTCCGCTCTGAAGCAGAATGGCAAGCATCAGCACGACGCAGTCTATGACGAGCAGTGTGAGAAGAAACGTGTAAAGCATTGATAGAATTAAGGTTCAGTCCAGCCTTGGAATATCGGCGGCGATGGGAAGTCAGTCAAGTCTGTGCGATCGCGTTTGTCAACGGTCATTAGAAATGTCCCCTGGTTAAGTCTGGGCGATCGAGAGCCACGAGGACGCCTCGACGCTTGCTCCTCCAACAAGGAGCCCGTCGACTTCCGGCGCGCCGAGAAGGCTGGCCGCGTTAGTCGAGTTGACGCTTCCTCCGTAGAGTATCGGAATCTCGTCGCCCCTGGTGCCGATCATCTGGCAGAGCTCCGAGCGGAGCACAGTGTGAATCGCGGACGCATCGCCAGCTGACGCGGTGAGGCCGGTACCGATTGCCCACACCGGCTCATAGGCGAGCATGAAATCGGCCGAGATGAGATTCGGCGTCTGCGATAATCCCTCGCGCAGCTGACGGGTCACTAGGCTCTCGGTTTCTCCCGCTTCTCGCTGCTCGATGGTCTCCCCGACGCAAAGCATGAAGGCGAGCTTGGCGCGCGATGCGGCGAGGCACTTTTTCGCGGTCTGCGCGTCCGTCTCGCCGAAGAGGTGTCGCCGCTCCGAGTGTCCCACGAGCACGACGCGCGCACCAGCATCGGCCGCCATCGGCGCCGAGACTTCGCCGGTGAAAGCGCCCTTCTCAGCCCAGTGAATGTTCTGAATCCCGGCGAGAACGTCGGTCCGCGCTGACGCGGCTGCTGCGACCGTGGTGAGTGAGACCGCGGGAGGGAAGATGATGACCGTGCGGTCGGTCCGCGGCGCGTAGCTCGCGAGAAACGCGTCCATGAAAGTTTTTGCCGCCGTCGGGCCGTTGTTCATCTTCCAGTTGGCGGCGAGAACTGGACGCTTCACTAGTCGGCCTCGTCGAGGATTTCCACTCCGGGGAGTTTCTTTCCCTCGAGGAATTCGAGCGACGCGCCGCCACCGGTGGAGACGTGGCTCATCTTGTCCTCGAGGCCTGCTTCAGCCACCGCGGCCGCGGAGTCCCCGCCGCCAACGATCGTGATCGCGCCCTTCCCCGTCGCGCTCGCCATCGCTTCGGCCACCCCGAGGGTACCCGCGTCGAACGGCGGCGTCTCGAAGACGCCCATCGGGCCGTTCCAGATGATCGTCTTGGCCGACGCGATCGCGCGCGAGTACGACGCGGCCGATTGCGGGCCGATGTCGAACATCGCCTGATCCTTCGGAATTGCGTTGCGCGGGACGGCCTTCGCCTCCTTCGCTCGCTCGAGCGAAGGGGCGACCATCGCATCGTGCGGGAGAGTGAGGCGCATGCCGCCGCGCGCAAGCAGATCCTTGGCCATCGCGACCCGGTC
>JAYWBE010000356.1:0-3860 GCA_043781715.1 Gemmatimonadaceae bacterium | reverse complement strand
ACCTCGTAGAGCTGAGTCGGGTGAACGGAGATGACCTGGTTCGGTAAAGAGCCAAGCGGCGGCGGAATGTGAAAGAGCTGCGTCATGTTTGCGACCGTCGAAGGCGGTGCCCCATTGGGGAAACTCACCGCCCACGGTCCGTTCCACGGACGGCCGTAGTCGTCGCCGACTGCCCAGCAGCCGGTGCGCCCAATCGCATAACCAGCGGCGAGCGCGGGCGCGGCGACATCGCTGATGCGCGTAAAGCTCTGATGCTTGCGGTGGATCACGAGGTACGAGGCAAGTATTCCACCGATCAATCCGCCCCAGAACACGAAGCCGGCTCTGCTCAGGAGAGCGCCGACGTCGTGCATGAGAATGGCGTAATAGATTTTTCCGCCAAGGAGTCCGCCGACGACCGCGGCGAAGACGACATCGCCGATGGGCTCGGGGTCGTGACCGCGCCGCGCGAGCTCACGCTGCGAGATTATCTGGGCGACGACGAACGACATCAGAACCGCCAGTCCGAATCCGGTGAGCTGGAGCGGGCCGACATCGTACGAGAGGGGTTGCTGGACTATCGAAGCGAAAATCTTTTGCATGGTCTGAATCTAGGCTGCTACGAGGCCCGGGATAGGGCTGCTGGCGTAGGCGTTTAGGTCGAGGCCGGACCTCTCGCCCTGCTCGAATCTGAAAAATGCCGCGCGGGCAATCATGGCGGCATTGTCCGTTGCAAGGCGCGGACTCGGCGTAAGGACAGTCATACCCTCGGGCTCGAGTCTCGTTCGCATCGCCCTCGCCAGCGTCCGATTGCAAGCGACGCCACCGCCGAGGACAATCCGCTGTCGGGAACAAGCATTCGCGGCGCGCCAGGTTTTCTCGACCAGAGTATCGATCAGTGAATCCTGGAACGCGCGGGCCAGGTCCGCCTTGTCGGCTTCGATGTCCTTTGACGCGCGTACCGCGTTGAGCACTGCGGTCTTGAGGCCGCTGAAAGAGAAGGCGTAATAGTCGTCGTCTTTTGGCAGCGCGTTCTTTCGCACCATCGGGCGCGCGAAGTTGAAGCGCTTTGGATTCCCATCGAGGGCGAGCTGTTCTACGTAGCGCCCGCCGGGGTAGGGAAGGCCGAGAAGCTTGGCGACCTTGTCGAACGCTTCGCCGGCCGCGTCGTCGCGAGTTGCCCCCAGCAGCCGGTATTTCCCCCAGGCCTCGACGTCCAGAAGGAGCGTGTGTCCGCCCGAGATCAACAGCGCCGTGAAGGGAGGGACGGCATCGCGGTGCTCGAGCGCCGCCGCGAAGAGGTGCCCCTCCATGTGATGAATTCCGAGCAGCGGGATGCCGCGCGAAAATGCGAGCGCTTTGCCGTAGCTGACTCCAACCAGTAGCGCGCCCACCAGCCCCGGAGTGTTCGTGACGGCGACCGCGTCGAGATCATCGAGCTTCGTCCCCGCCTCATCGAGCGCGCGCTCGACCACCGGGACGATGCTGGTGAGATGCGCGCGTGATGCGATCTCCGGGACTACTCCGCCGAACACGCGGTGGACGTCCTGCGACAGGATCACGAGAGATTTCTGGGTGACCTGGTCGCCCTTTCCCTCGAGAACAGCCGCGGACGTCTCGTCGCACGAAGTCTCGATTCCCAGGATGCGGGTCATGATTACTCGGTGCGCTCGGTGAGAAGCCTGTCCACCAGCGCCCGCGCCTCGGGCGAATTCCAGTCTGTCGCCGACATCAGCTTCTTCCTGATCACGCCATCCCTGCCGATGATGAACGTCTCCGGATAACCTGTGATGTCGTACAGGTCGGTGATCTCGCCCTTTGGATCGTGCAGGATCTCGAATGTCAGACCGTACTGCTTTGCGAACGCGCGGATTCCCGCCTCGGTCCCAGGGTCGTCGATGCTGACCGCCACGATCTTCAATCCCTTCGGCCCGTACGCCTTGTGGAGCGCCTCGATGCTCGGCATTTCCACGCGGCACGGCAGGCACCATGTCGCCCACACGTTGATCATCACCACCTGGCCGCGATAATCGGCAAGACTCTTCTCCTTGGGGATCGAATCGAGAGTCAGGGCCTTGAAATCGGGAGCCTTGCTCCCCAGCTCGACGGGGAACAGCTCCTTCCGGAGATATCGCGTCGCGCCGTACGCGACCGCGCACACGACGCCGAGGACGAGAGCGCCGATCGCCAGCTGCTGCCTGCCCGTCATGCCTGCACCGTGCAGCGAGACCGAAGCTCTGCGATCTCCGCCTTGGGATTCTTCGCGCCGAAGATGGCGTTGCCAGCGACGAAAGTGTTGGCGCCCGCCTCCCACACCGACTTGATGGTCTTGCGATCGATGCCGCCGTCCACTTCCAGAAATGCCGTGCTTCCATTCTCGGCCAGCATCTCACGCGCGCGGCGAACCTTGTCCACCGATCCCTTGATGAAGCTTTGCCCGCCGAAACCGGGATTTACGGTCATGACAAGTAGTAGGTCGAGGTCAGCGATGACTTCGGTCACCGCGGTGAGAGGCGTCGCCGGATTGACCACCGCGCCGGCGCGGCATCCGAGTTCGCGGATGCGATCGAGCTGTCGCTGCAGGTGCGGCGACACTTCCGTGTGGATCGACATTCCGTTCGCGCCCGCCCCGGCGAAGCTCTCGAAGTAGTTCTCGGGCTGCACGACCATCAGATGCACGTCGATCGGCAGCTTCGTGAGCTTGCGCACCGACTCGATCACCTTGGCGCCAAAGGTGAGATTGGGAACGAAGCGGCCGTCCATCACATCGATGTGAATCCAGTCGGCGCCGCCCTCCTCGAGCATCGCGATCTCGTCGGCGAGCTTCGAAAGGTCGGCGCTCAGGATTGATGGCGCGATGCGAACGCTCATTCAGGAACGGGCAGGGGCAAAGGAGGAGGAGGCGCGCTAGTGCCGGTGTCGATCCTGATCGAGGGCGGCGGCGGGAAGTGTGAGACCGTAAGACTCACGGGCCCGCCGGCAGAGACTGTGGCCCCGGCGGCTGGCAGCTGCCTGATCACCGTGTTCTCGGGCTGGAGAGAGCTAGTGTCGCGGGAGACTCCCGCGATCCGGAGTCCGAGCTGCTCGACCATCGATCTTGCTTCACCGACGCTGCGCCCGTAGAGATCGGGGACATTCACCGTCGCGGGTCCTTTACTGAGCACGATGTCCACGGTTCCGGGGAGCTCGACTTTCGTCCCGGCCGGCGGCGACGTGGCGATCACGAGTCCACGCGGCGCGTCCGAGAGCTGCTCGCTGACGTTCCCCATCACGAGACCGGTGTTCTCGATCGAGATGCGCGCCTGCTGCTGCGACATGTTCGTCGTCACCGGCACCTCGGCGGATTTCTGGCCCGCGCTCAGCGCGAGGACGACGTTGGTGCCGCGCTTCTGCCTGCTCCCGGCGGGCGGATCCTCCTGAAGCACGACGTTGGCGGGAATCGACTTGTGGAATCGCGATTCACCCCGCTGCGCCGGGAATCCCTCCTTCTGAAGACTCGCCGCCGCATCCTCGAACGTCTTCCCGACTACGTTCGGAAGAATTCCATCGTCCGGCAGCACCTCGGCCGGAAACGCGAAGAGGAACACCGCGGTATACGCGATGAGAAATCCGCCGGCCGCAGCAATCAGATATGGGAACGCACGCCGAGGAAGTGCGCGCCAGTTCATCTAGCTGACCCTGCGCAGGCGCGCGGCGAACGCTCCGTCGGTGCCGTGTCGGTGCGGAAGAACGCGCAGCCGTCCACCGTCGAGCAGCTCCGGAGCGACGCTCCCTTCGGGCGGCGGCTCCAGAATCCAGTTGAGATTGTCCGAAAGGAAGGATTCCACCTGCGCGTCGTTCTCCTCGGGTTCGAGCGAACAGGTGCTGTAGATGAGAAGCCC
>JAYWBE010000355.1:0-3866 GCA_043781715.1 Gemmatimonadaceae bacterium | reverse complement strand
GAATAGACGGCTGGAATCACCACGAGCGTGAGCACGGTGCTCGAAACCATGCCGCCTATCATCGGCGCCGCAATCCGCTTCATCACGCTGGCGCCCGTTCCGTGTCCCCAGAGTATCGGAAGCAGGCCGCCCATGATGGCGGCCACGGTCATCATCTTGGGTCTCACGCGTTCGACCGCACCTTCCATCACCGCCCCGTAAAGATCGCGCAGCGTCGCCCCTGCGCCTTCCGTTTTTCTGCGGGCCACAACCGCATTCCACGCGTGGTCCAGGTAGATCAGCATCACCACTCCAGTCTCCGCGGCGACACCGGCGAGCGCGATGAACCCGATCGCGACCGCGACCGACCAGTCGTAACCAAGAAGCCAGATGAACCACATTCCGCCGACGATGGAGAACGGAAGCGATAGCATCACGATCGCCGTCTCCGTGAAGTTCCTGAAGTTGAAGTAGAGAAGGAGCACGATGATGGCGAGAGTAGCCGGAATCACGACCGTCATTTTCTCCTTCGCGCGCTGCATGTACTCGTACTGCCCGCTCCATGTCATCGTGTATCCAGCGGGAAGAGTCACCCGCGATGCAACGACGCGCTGGGCTTCCGCCACATAACTGCCGATGTCCCTGCCCGCGACATCCACGTACACCCAGGCAGTGGGAAGAGCGTCTTCAGTGCGCACGACCATCGGCCCGGCGACCTGGCGTATCGTCGCAATCTGGCCCAGCGGAATCTGCGAGGCGCCGGTCGAATTCTCACCGGTGGCCGGACCCATTCCGGCACCTCCCGACGAACGGCCCGAAAGTGTGTGACTTATCGGAACCAGCACTGAGGCCAGTCGCTCAGGCGTATTGCGCAGCTCCTGCGGATAACGGAGGCGTACCCCGTAACGTTCTCGCCCTTCGACCGTCTGCGTCACAATCATCCCACCGATCGCCGTGGCAATGACCGCCTGGACATCGCCCACGTTGACTGAATGCCGCGCCGCTGCGGCCCGGTCGATATCGATGTCGAGGTAGTAACCGGAAACGGCGCGCTCGGCGAAAGCACTGCGTGTTCCGGGAACCGATTGAACCGCTTGCTCCACAGCCTTCCCGATTCTCTCGAGCTCGCCCAGGTCAGATCCGAAAATCTTGATGCCGACAGGGGTGCGAATGCCCGTCGCGAGCATGTCAATGCGTCCCTTGATCGGCATCGTCCAGGCATTCGTGACCCCCGCCAGCTTCGTCGCGGAATCCATCTCGGCCACAAGGCGATCGTAGCTCATGCCCTTCCGCCATTGGTCCTCTGGCTTGAGGGTGACAGTCGTTTCGAACATGTCGAGACCCGCGGGGTCGGTTGCCGTCGTCGCGCGTCCGGCTTTGCCCCACACGTGCTCGACCTCCGGGAAGCGCTTGATTATGGAATCCTGGATTCTGAGAATCTCGCGCGCCCGTGCAACGCTCAGACCCGGGAGGGTAGTAGGCATGAACAGCATGGTACCCTCGTCGAGACGCGGCATGAACTCGCTCCCGATGGACTTCCATGGAATCCACGTCAGAACGACCGCCGCGGTAGCGGCGATGATCACCGGCCAGCGGTTGCGGAGCACGACCTGGATGATCGGCTCGTACATGCGGATCAGCCAGCGATTCACCGGATTTGCGCGCTCACGGTATATCCTTCCGCGAACGAACAATCCCATGGTCACCGGCACCAGCGTCACCGAGAGGAGAGAAGCCGCGGCCATTGCAAAGGTTTTCGTGAAGGCGAGGGGCGAGAACAGCCTGCCTTCCTGACCTTCCATTGAAAAAACGGGAATGAAAGAGACGGTGATGATGAGGAGAGAGAAGAAGAGAGCCGGACCCACCTCCTGCGCCGATTCCAGGACCGCGCGTGCTCGTTGCTGCGGCGTCAGCAAAGCCGTGTCGATGAATTTTCCCGATTGTCCTTGGTCAGTTGCCATTCGCTCGAGATGCTTGTGCATGTTCTCGATCATGACGATAGCCCCATCGATCATCGCACCGATGGCGATGGCTATTCCTCCCAACGACATGATGTCGGCCCCCACGCCCACGATGCGCATCCCGATGAAGGCGATGAGAATACCGACGGGCAGCGTGAGGATCGCCACCAGCGCCGAACGCGCATGGAACAGAAAGATCACGCAAACCAGGGCGACGATCACGCTTTCCTCGAGCAGCTTGCTACGCAGGGTGGCTATGGCG
The DNA here is from genome assembly GCA_043781715.1 of Gemmatimonadaceae bacterium. Taxonomy (GTDB): domain Bacteria; phylum Gemmatimonadota; class Gemmatimonadetes; order Gemmatimonadales; family Gemmatimonadaceae; genus UBA4720. The sequence continues at coordinate 1,664 of JAYWBE010000355.1, read as the reverse complement.
CGTTCGATAAGATCGCTGCGGTCATAGACAGGCCGAACCACAACGCCCTGCGGCAACGCGCTCTTTATCTCTGCGAGCTTTTTCTTTACGTTCCGGATCGTCGTCAGCGCGTTCTGGCCGAAGCGCATGATGACGATTCCGCCCACCGCGTCGCCTCTCCCGTCGAGCTCGGCGATACCGCGGCGCACCGCCGGGCCCACACTCACGCGACCAAGCTCGGCAACTCTCACCGGCGTGCCCGACTGTGTCGACCCGACGACAACATTCTCGATGTCGCCGAGCGACTTCAGGTAGCCCAGGCCACGAACCATGTACTCGCGCTCGGATAGCTCCATGACCATCGCGCCGACATCGCTGTTGGCGTTCTGGATGGCACTCATCACCTGCGTGATTGGAATCCGATACGCCAGGAGCCGTGCGGGATCGAGATCAATCTGGTATTGCTTTTCGAAACCACCGATGGACGCGACTTCCGAAACTCCGGGGACTGCCGTGAGCGCATAGCGCAGATGCCAGTCCTGAAGACTTCGCAGATCGGCGAGGCTCAATTTTCCGGTCGTGTCTTCGAGCGCATACTGGTAGACCCAGCCGAGGCCGGTTGCATCGGGGCCAAGAGTCGGCGTGACCGCAGCCGGCAGCCGGCCTTTTATTCCGCTCAGATACTCGAGCACGCGACTGCGCGCCCAATATAAATCGGTTCCATCCTCGAAGATCACGTACACGAACGACACTCCAAAGAAGGAGTATCCCCGAACGGTGCGCGCACCCGGAACCTTGAGCATCTCCGCGGCGATGGGGTATGTGACCTGATCCTCGACGATGCGCGGGGCCTGCTCGTTGTAATCGGCCTGAACAATCACCTGGACATCCGACAGATCCGGCAACGCTTCGAGTGGCGTGTTCTTCACAGCCCACACGCCTCCTGCGATCGCTGCGACGGTGAAGATGGTTACGATCAGTTTGTTTCCTACCGACCACTCTATTACTCGCTTGAGCATCGGCCTATTCCTTCCGCGGTGTCGGCGGCGAGGGCGCAGAGGCTGGCTTTTTCGCCTGAGTAGGCCCTATGTCCATGCCCGGCATGTTCCCCATACCTCCGAGGAGCGATCCGAGGTTCGACTCTGCATCCACGAGGAACGTGGCCGATGCGACCACCGTCTCGCCTGCACGAAGCCCGGAAAGAATCTCGATGCGGTCTTCGCTTGCCGAGCCGACCTTCACTTCCCGCGGCTGTAGCTGCCCATTGCCGGCCTTGACGAACACGAGACTTCGCTCGCCCGTCTGGAGGACGGCGGACCGCGGTACGCCGAGCGTGGCGACCGAAGCCAAACCACTCGTGCGCAGAGTCGCGTACATCCCGGGCTTGAGGCGCATTCCTGGGTTCACCAGTGCAATCCGGACTTTTGCAGTGCGCGTCTCCGGGTTGACCGTTGGATAGATGTAGGTGATCCGGCCAGCCATCGCCTGACCGGCGAGCGCCTCGAATTCCACGGCGACCTCCTGGCCAAGCCGCACGGCGGGAAGGTCCTGCTCGAACACTTCTCCTTCGACCCACACGACGCTCAGATCGGCCACCTTGTACAAAGCGTCGCCCATCATCACACGCTGGCCTTCGAGTGCACTCTTTTCGAGAACATACCCACTGAACGGCGAACGCAGCGTCA
>JAYWBE010000354.1:0-3885 GCA_043781715.1 Gemmatimonadaceae bacterium | reverse complement strand
ACGTCACCACCTTCGATGCGATCGTCGTGGGCTCGGGAATTTCCGGCGGCTGGGCAGCCAAGGAGCTCTGCGAAAAGGGACTCAAGACGCTCGTTCTCGAGCGCGGGCGCAGCGTAGTCCACATCAAGGACTACCCCACCATGAACCTCAATCCGTGGGAGCTCCCGCATCGCGGCGCCATGTCGCGTCAGCAACTGAAGGAAAATCCGCTCATCAGCAAGGCGGCAGGCTATGGCGAAGACACCGCTCATTTCTTCGTGAAGGACCGTGATCACCCGTACGTGCAGGAAAGGCCTTTCGACTGGATCCGCGGCTACCAGGTCGGCGGCAAGTCGCTCATTTGGGGGCGCGCCTGCCAGCGGTGGAGCAAATACGAGTTCACCGCGCCCGAGCGTCAGGGCTACGGGATCAACTGGCCGATTGGCTACGACGATGTCGCGCCCTGGTACACGCACGTCGAGCGGTTCATTGGAGTGTGCGGAAACCGCGATGGGCTCGAGGCGATGCCCGACGGCGAATATCTCCCGCCGTTCGATTTCAACTGCGTCGAACGACACCTGAGCGAGAAGGTGCGCGCGCACTACGGCAACCGATACGTCGTGCAGGGACGGTGGGCGCACCTCTCCAAGCCGAAAGAGATCCACCTCCAGCAGGGGCGCGGCACGTGTCAGGCGCGGAACCTCTGCATGCGCGGATGTCCGTATGGAGGATACTTCAGCTCGAACGCGTCTACGCTTCCCTGGGCGGCGAAGACCGGAAACCTCACGATCCGCCCCGACTCTGTCGTCCATTCCATCATTTACGACGAAGCGAAAGGGAAAGCGACGGGCGTGCGCGTGATCGACGCGAAGACCCACACCGTCACAGAGTATCACTCGCGCATCGTGTTCGTGAACGCATCCGCGCTCAACACGAATCTCATCCTCCTCAACTCGACCTCGAACCGATTTCCGCACGGACTCGGCAACGACAGTGGGCTGCTGGGCAAGTACATCGCCCACCACAACTACCGCACCGGGGCGAACGGAAAGATCGAAGGCTTCGAGGACAAGTACTTTTACATACGGAATCCCACCGAGTGCATCCTCGTCAACTTCCGCAACCTCGGGAAGCAGGAGATGGACTTCGTGGGCGGCTACACGACTTTCACGGGAGCGTACCGGGAGCGCGGCGAGCCGACGACGGCCCGCGTCGGCGGCGAGTACAAGGACGCGCAGGCGCAGCCGGGCCCGTGGGGGATCTACATGTACATGCAGGGCGAAACGATCCCGAGGGAATCCAATCACGTGCGCCTGCACGAGAGTGAGAAGGATCAGTGGGGGATTCCGCGTCTGGTCACATCGGTCGGATACGACGACAACTCCGAGAAGATGATTCGCGACTGGCGCACCGAGGCGAAAGCGATGCTCGAGGTCGCGGGCTGCCACGACGTCGCGACGCACGACAACCATCAGGCTCCCGGGCTCGACATCCACGAGATGGGCGGCGCGCGCATGGGGAGCGATCCAAAGAATTCGCTCCTCAACAAATGGAACCAGCTTCACGCGGTCCCCAACGTCTTCGTCACCGACGGCGCGTGCATGACCTCTACCGGCAATCAGAGCCCGTCCATCCTGTACATGGCGCTCACGGCGCGCGCGGTGAATCACGCCGTTGACGAGATGGGAAAGCAGAACCTGTGAGGTCCTCATGCCTCCGATGAATCGACGCGACGCGGTGAAGACCACGACCGCCCTGTTGGGCGGCGTGCTGATCACGTCGAATGGCTTCCTGATCGCGTGCGCGCGCGATTCGAATCGCGCGGCGGGGAAAGTTCTATCGCTCGACGACCAGTCGCTCATCGAGGAGATCGCCGATACGCTGCTGCCCACCACTCCGTCATCGCCGGGCGCGAAGGCGGCGGGGGCGGGTGCGGCGATTAACCTGCTCCTCTCCGATTGCTACGAGCCGGAACAGCAAAAGCGTGTCCTGAATGGGTTGAAGGAATTCCGCAGCATGTGCCGCCAGCGTTGCGGCGACAACTTCGCATCTCTGCCTCAGAAGGAGCGCGAACAGGTGCTGCGCGAGGTGGACGCCGAAGCGCGGAAAGCCGGGCCCACACATTATTTCGGACTCGTGCGTGAGCTTTCGCTTCAAGCCTATTTCTCCTCCGAGATCGGGATGACGAAGGCGCTGCGCTACATCATGGTTCCCGGAAAATGGGTGGGATGCGTTCCGCTGGCACCGGGACAGCCTGCATGGGGATGAGATCGATCGACATCACACGGCAGGAGACAACGTGCCCAAGGTGAAGATCGGGATCGTCGGCTCGCGTTTCCAGGCGGATTGCATCGCAGCATCCGTAAACGCAATGCCGGAGGAAATGGAGGTAGTTGCCGTGGCGTCCCCATCGAGGGGGAACGCGGAGGCATTCGCGCGGCGCCACGGAATTCCTGCGTTTTATTCCGACTACCGCGAAATGCTGGGCGACCCCGCGATCGAGATGATCTCCATTACCGCACCGAATCGGCTCCACGCCCAAATCACGATCGACGCCGCGGCGGCCGGAAAGCACGTCGTCTGCGAGAAGCCGCTCTGCGTGACGCTCGAAGAAGCGGACGCGATGATCGAGGCGTGCGCGAAGGCTGGCGTGCTGCTCATGTACGCCGAGGAGCTCTTCTTCGCGCCGAAATATGTGAAGGCGAAGCAGATGGCCGACGAAGGCGCGTTCGGTCGCGTCCACCTCGTAAAACAGGGTGAGAAGCACTCGGGCCCGCACTCCGACTGGTTCTGGGACGTCGAGCAGTCCGGCGGCGGCGCCCTCATGGACCTCGGCTGCCATGGCATCGCCTTCTGCTGGTGGTTCCTCGGCAAGCAAAAAATAAAAAGTGTGTACGCACAGCTCTCCACCCAGGTCAATGCCGGGCGAACGCAGGGCGACGACGAAGCAATAACGATCATCGAGTTCGAGAACGGCGCCGTCGGCATGGTCGAGAACAGCTGGAACCGGCCCGGCGGAATGGACGACTCGATCGAAGTCTTCGGCGACAAAGGTCAGACATACGCCGACATGCTGATGGGGAACGCACTCCCAACGTACTCAGAGACCGGGTTCGGCTACGCGGTCGAAAAAGCGTCTTCCACCAAAGGCTGGACGTACCCGGTGTTCGAGGAGCACTGGAACTACGGCTTCCCGCAGGAGATGCGGCATTTCGCTCGGTGCGTGCGAGGAAAGGAGAAGCCGATCTCGGACGGCGAGACGGGGCGAGTCGTGCAGGAGGTGCTCTACGCGGCCTACGCTTCGGCCGGACTCGGTCGGAAAATCATGCTACCGTTCCGTCCAAAAGGAATCGCGAAGCCCATCGATCTCTGGAAGAAGCCGGAGCTGGCGCAAGCCGCACTCTGAATGGGGCTCGCCGGAGCGATCGACATCGGCGGGACTGGCACCAAGATCGGCGTCGTCACCGAGGACGGTACCATCATCAGACGCAGGACAATCTCCACGAGCGCCTATGGCGAACCGTCGACGCTCGTAGACGCCATCGCATCGTCGCTTCGACTCATACTGGACGCCAGGGAGTCGCAGAGGAATCCGGTGTCAGGCATTGGCGTTTCGGTCGCTGGCTTTCTCGACCATGAACACTCCGCGATGGTCCACAACGCGAACCTGCCGGCGCTCCGCGGCTTTCCACTGCGCCGTGCTCTCGAGGAACGACTATCGCTCGACTGCCGGCTCGAGGTCGATTCGAATGCCGCGGTCGTCGCCGAGTTCCGGCACGGAGCCGGCCGAGGTTCAACGCGATTGTTGGGCGTCACCGTCGGCACGGGACTCGGTGGCGGAGTGATCATCGATGGCGCGCTGCTCCGCTACACCGGTGAGTGCGCCGGGGATCTCGGACACATCAT
>JAYWBE010000353.1:0-11648 GCA_043781715.1 Gemmatimonadaceae bacterium | reverse complement strand
CCGGTGGCGGCCCCTCGGGCCCGATCGGGCGCGTGTTCCCTCTGTGGCAAGTGAAGCAATTCACCACCGGCGGAGCGCCACGATCGTTGGGCACTTCGACATGTAGTCGATGTTGATAGTCGTCACCATCGCGAACATCAGGCGCGCCGTTTTCTTTTCTTCCTTGTCGTCGAGATCCCACTTGCCGGGCACGTGGCAGAATCCACAGCTCACGCCGAGTAAGCGGCCGAAGCCCAGGTTCATGATGTTGACGAGCCGTCCCGCCGGAACTCCCTTCAGGATCTTGATGTTCTTGAACACGCTCTCGGCCGGCTGATTCTCGCGGCCCGCGATCGAGCGGAGAATCATTAGGTTCGATCTTCAACTGAACAAGTTGTGAGTGACCAGCTGTTCCGCGTTGCGCTAAGGAATCTTCTTCAGAGCGCCGGTATTCCGGCGCATCGCCGGCTTGGCGAGGCTGCACCACTGCTGGAGGGTCGCGTCATCAGCCCGGTCCCAGCCCTCGGGCACGGGTGCGAGCCTCCGCTTTTCTCCGGCAGTCTCGAAGCACAGCCACCCGTAAGCGAATTCCTCGGCGACCGAGGCGCGGGGGCTTTTTCTGACACCACCCCTGCGCTCCAGGCCAGTCCGCCTTTCCGCAGTGCCGGTAAGATCTTCATCGTGTACGCGGCGGTCGACGAATCGACGCTCCGCCGCAGAGGGATGCACCCGCCATACATCCCATATCTTTCCCTGGAGATCCTTGAACGTCGTGTGAGTCACCGGGGCTCGGGCGCCATTGTTTGATCGTCAATGGACGAGAACTTGCCGACCCATCTGTGTGGTCGGATGTGGGTAATCCGAGTTGCGGTCAGGTTACCTCGCTTCCTGCTGGGACTCGCTCGGCGACTCCGCCATCACATCCAGAGGCCTCGACGGCGGTCGCGTCGGGCCCGACCCAACTCCGAGCCTCTCGATCGCCGCGGCGATCTCGTCGAGGTCGGCCGCGGTGAGAGTGAGCATCGCCGCTTCGATCCAGCCATCGACCTGTGACGGAGATCTCGCGCCGACGATGGCACCCGTCACCGCCGGCCACGCCAGCGTCCACGCCACGGCCACCGCCGACACGCTCGTCTTGTGACGCTGCGCGATCGGCTTGAGCGCATCGCGTAGCGTGATGTTCTTCTCGAGCCACGGTGTCTGGAAATTCGGCGATTTCTTCCGCCAGTCGTCGTCCGCCATCTTCTTCACGCGGTCGGCCGAGAAGGTGTCGGTGAGAATCCCCGCCTGCATGGGGCTGTAGACGATCACACCGGTACGGTGCGCATTGCACCACGGAATCTCGGCCGCCGCAGAGTCGCGCTTGATTAACGAGAACGGCGGTTGCAGGGAATCGACGTGCCGGATGGCTTCGCACTTTCTCAGCAGCGAGACGTCGAAGTTGGAGACAGCGATCGATCGAACTTTACCCTCTTCGATGAGTTGTTCCATGGTCCGCCACGATTCCTCGACGGGCACATCGAAGTCGTCGGGGCGATGGAACTGATAGAGATCGATGCGCTCGATGCCGAGCCGGCGGAGCGATGCCTCGCACTCGCGGCGAATGGATTTGGGGGCGAGTGATCGCACGGCATCCTTCATCGGCTCGCTCTCGTCCCACACCAGGCCGCACTTGGTGAACACGTACGGCCGGTCGGCAGCGCTGCGTCCCCTGAGCACTTTGCCGACGACCTCTTCCGAATGTCCGAGCCCATAAACCGCCGCGGTGTCGATCCAGTTGACGCCGCGCTCGAGCGCGTGATTGATCGCGGCGATGGATTCGTTGTCGTCCTGCGGTCCCCAACCATATGCCCAGCCCCCGCCGCCGGTTGCCCACGCGCCGAATCCCACGCGCGTGATTTCCATGTCGGTAGTGCCGAGCCGTCGGAGTGGAAGCGTGGTGAGCATCGGAACAACTCCTGAGCCTGGTAGCTAGCAGTGGAGAATCATTCAGTCTGCCATACTCGTGCCCGGAGTTAATAATGCGCTCCATATTCGCAACTCGACAGCCGCGGGCAACATGGCGTAAAATATTAGTGTGATTGAGACACGATCGGAACGGAAGACGCAGACGTGGCCAGAGCTCACGCTCGACGAGTGGGCGCCGACCCAGACGACGCTGCATCGGTGGACGCAGATGGTCGGCAAGACCCGCCTCGCCCTGGCGCCGATGCAGAACCACTGGTGGCAGGTTGTGCTCTACGTCACCGAGCGGGGCCTGACCACATCGCCCATACCATTTGACGGCCGCACCTTCGACGTCAGCTTCGATTTCACGGGCCACAAGCTGATCGCGCGGACCAGCGACGGAGACACCCGCGCGCTCCCGCTGGTCGCGCAGTCCGTCGCGGACTTCTTCGCCGGGTACATGTCGATGCTGCGCTCACTTGGCATCGAGGTGAAGATCATGCCGGTGCCCGTCGAGCTGGCGGATACCATGCCGTTCGCCGAGGATCGCACGCACGCATCGTACGATCCGGATGCGGCGCATCGCTGCTGGCAGATTCTCGTCCAGGCCGATCGCGTGCTCAAGAAATTTCGAGGGCGATTCATCGGCAAATCGAGCCCGTCGCACTTCTGGTGGGGCGCGTTCGATCTCTCGTGCACGCGATTCTCGGGGCGGCCGGCGCCGACACATCCAGGAGGCGTTCCCAACTGTCCGGATTGGGTGACGCGCGAAGGTTATTCGCACGAACGCATCAGCGCGGGCTGGTGGCCGGGAACGGTCGAGAGTCCCGTCGCAGAGCCGAAGCCGCCACCTTCTTCGCGAATTTGACCGGGCTCGGATCGCGACGCTCGGAGGCATTCACAATACCCAAGCAGGCGGCCTTCGACTTCGCCGCCGGGGCACGTCATCTGCACTCCATGAGAGACGACAGTCCAGGGAATAAGGGGGAAGGATGAGAGCACGCGACATAATGACCAGGGAGCCCGAGTGTTGCCGCCCGGACCAGACCGCGCGGGATGCGGCGCGGGTGATGCGTGACCGCGACTGCGGGTGCGTTCCGATGGTGGATGATGCGGGAATCGTCGTCGGGATCGTGACCGATCGGGATCTCGCCGTGCGCGGGATCGCGACCGGCAAAGAGTCCACCACCAAGCTGAACGACCTGATGACGCCGGCGGCGACCTGCTGCGGGCCGGACGACGACCTGAGGGACGTCGAGCAGAAAATGGCCGAGCTTCAGGTCCGCCGGATTCCGATCGTCGACGCCAGCGGACGTTGCCTGGGGATCATCTCGCAGGCGGACATCGCGCGCGCATCCGCGACGGACAGCACTGTCACCGAGCAGGAGATAGCTCTCGTCGTTGAAAAAATCTCGCAGCCGCCGGGCAGGGGACGCTCACGCCATGCCGAAGCTGAGATCTCGCCGCAGGTCTAGGCTCCAATCAACCGCAATTGAACGAGTGCTGAGCTGCCAGCTAAAATGTTCAGTTGCAGTTGGGTTCAGGGTTGGATCGGAGGCAATTTCCGGCACCGCCTAGGCCGATGACCATACCGAGCCCGAGCACGTAAACCTCGAGCCCCATATCGGGCAGCGCGCTCATAGCCCGCGACCAGTTGGCCCCTGTACCGGTCGAGCGAGAAGCCAAAAAAACCCTACCCGATGCGGATTGTCCGGGCGAGTTTGCCCGCCGGAAACTGACTCGTCCTGATACATAGGTCTCCACCACTGACAACTGAGAGTCTCCGCCAAAAAAAAAAGGGGTGGAGTCTCCAACCATCAACGGCCGGCGCAGGTTCGATGGCGCCCAAGGAACGAGCGTGAAGAAGTACTGCAATTTCTGCGGCCAGCCGATGGCACCCGACGACAAAGAGTGCAAGCAGTGCGGCTGGGACCTGTCGAAAAACGGACCGCCGACCACTGATCCCGGCGACAACAAAGCGCGCCTCGGCGTCGTGGCGGGATTGGTCGTCGCGTACGGCGTGATGTCGTTTCTCATTCAGGGGAGTCCCGCTCAAGCCCGCACGGAACCGGCGAGAGCGCCTCAGTACGCTGACGCGCCCGAGCTGACCACAGAGCCGGTGAGCGGGCCCGCGATGGCGATCGGTACACTTCCGCAAGCCGCCCCATCGACCCCCGCGGCTTCCACCGCGTCGTCGGCCTTGATCAGCATCAAGGTCGCCGACACCAAGGGAGCGAGCATCCAGCCCCGCGACGCGCTTCAGTACAAGTTCGAGCTTCCGGAAACCGATCAGAAGTGCAGGCTCGTCGGCTCGACCAGAGGTATCGGCGGCTTCGGGCGCAATATCGAGGTGTTTCTGCTCACCGACGACGACTACGTCTTCTGGCATGCCAACCCGGCGGCGATCGCGGCGTCACAGTGGGAGACCTTCAGGGGATCGGAGACCACTCTCAACTACGCTCTGCCCGGACCCGGCACCTATCATTTCGTGGTGTCGAACCAAATGTCGCCAACTCCACAGACGGTCGCCGTGAAGGCGCAGGTGACATGCGTACGATAGCGCCGGATGCTGGTCATGACATCGGGGAAACTACGGAACCCTCCTTGCAGCAAGGGCAGCTGGGTCAGCCGCGACCGAGGAAAGTGTGAACCGCATATTGATCAAGTGTCCGACCACGGGGAAAATGATCTACACCGGTTTCTCGATGGATCCACAGACGTTCGAGGCATCTCCCATCGAGGAGATGGATCCGGTCGAGTGCCCGGCCTGTCATCAAACGCATCGCTGGAATAAGCGGGATGCGCGCTTCGAGCGTGATCCGAACGAATGATCGGTGGAATACTGCAGCGAGCGTGCAGCTTTAATCCAGGCCGGATCAACCTCAATGGATGACCGAAGAAAAGCAGACGCCATCGCCGCCACGCGTCGGAAAATCGCGCTAAGGGTCGCGCGCTTTTGTACCTGCCTCTCTCCCGAAGAATTGGACAAACTGCTGGACCGGATGGCGCACATCCAGTGGAAGTACGAGGTGTTTCCGCTTGAAGAGGTCCCGGGGCTGGAACCTCTTCAGCCTGAAGCAGCCACAATACCGAAGCAGGGAACTGTAGGCTGACAACGCTGGGAGCTGAGGGCTCCCCGCTTTAGTTCCGTGGATGTTTATTCGAGCCCCGACCCCGATCTTCACGCTGCACGCTGCACCCCGACACGCATAGAGTCGACACCTGTCAGTGAGCACGGAGATAGTCTTGCGTCAAGAAAGCGCCGCGGATGAGAATCCGCGGCGCTTTTGCATCCTCTCAAGAGCCGTGGTTCAGAGGTCGATGTCCTGCTAACGCGGCTAGTGCTGCGAGTTCAGCTGCTGACGGATTTGCGCCACGGCCGCGGCGACCTTGTACTGAAGGAAGATGTCGCCCAGCGCGGCGGTCGCCTTGGTCGGATCACCATCGACACCGGTACGAGCAGTTTGCGCGCCCCCGCTTGGCGCCAACTTGTCGGAGCGGATCAAACGGTGCTGGCCGTCGAGCGCCATCAGCTCCGACGTGTCGTCGGTGCCGGCGTGAACGTCGTGCGTCGGAAGTCCGTATGAGGCCTCGTACGCGTGGGCCTGTTGCTTCTCCTTGAAGTAGAGATCAGGGACATAGAACACCCTCACACCCTTGGGTCTCCACTCTGAATCGAGCTCTCTCGCGACGGTACCCAGCACGCCCTGACCGTCTCCATGGTCGCCCATGATGAAGACGTTTTTGAATCCAGCGTCGATCGCGCTCAGCGCCACATCGTGAACGACAGAGCGATACGTCTGCGGCGTGAGCGTCACTGAGCCAGGGAAGCGCATGTGCGCGGTCCGCTTCACCGCGTCACCGGTCGGCGCGAACGGCAGCGTCGGATACACCAGCGCATCACCGAGCTTTATCGCGATCGCACCCGCGACCCAGCGGGCGATGAAGTTGTGCTTGCCGATCGCCATGTGCGGGCCGTTCTGCTCGGTGCTCCCGGTGTAGATGATCGCGTTCGTCTTCCCGGCCTGAATGGCCTGCTGCACTTCGGGCCAGGTGAGATCCTCTATGTAAACCGATCGCTGAGCGACAAGCGGGATGGGGCCGACAACGAGCGCGGCCAAAAGCAGGGCACTCGCTCGGGGGAACTTCATCTCATGTTTCCGGTGTGACCGAGCGAGTACCTGCCCGGCTGCGGCCACACCGACAGACCATGCGGCTCGCGCCCGACTGGAATCCGATGGGTCAGCTTTCCGGTCGAAGTATCGAACACGTACACCTCGTCGTCGTAGCGGCCCGACACCCAGAGCTCCCTTCCATCGGCGGTGACGCCACCCATGTCAGGACTCCCGCCTCCGGGAACGGGCCAGGTCGCAACCACCTTGTCGGTCACTGGATCGAGAACGCTGATCGAGCCCGGCCCATGACGGCCGCCCGCTATCGTATTCCAGCCGCGGTTGGTCACGTACAGGTCCTTGCCGTCTCGGCTCGGATAAACCCCGTGCGCGCCCACTCCCGTCTTGATGAACCCGATCCGCTCGAATTTCTGCGGGTCGACGACGAAGACTCCGCCCTGCTTCATGTCCGCGACATAAAACTTGGTGCCGTCGGCCGACGAGCGGATGTCCTGCGGCATCGACGGGACGTTCATGAGAGCGGCCATCTGCGCGTTGCTCCGCCTCCGCCGGTTCAAGAGTCTCGAGACCTGGCGCGGGATGTAGTTGGTCCACGCGTCGGGATCGAGTGTCAGGTATCCGACCACCTGTCGTGTGGCAAGATCGATCTTGACCAGCTGACCCGAAAACTCGCACGTCGCGATCGCATACCGGTTGTCCGCTGTGAATTCGACGTGGTCGAGCCCCTTGCACGCGAGGCGCAGCGACTGAACGAGCTTCATGTCGTGCGGATCGCGGAAGTCGATCCGGTGACGCGCCTCGGCGATCACCATCGCGTACTTGCCATCGGGGGTGAAGTACACGTTGTAGGGATCATCGACCGTTACGCTCTTTCCCTCCTGCCCCGTCAGCGGGTCGATGGGAGTGAGACTGTTTGACGAATTGTTCGCGACCCACAACGTCGAGAGATCGTACGAAGGTACCACGTGCTGCGGGACCCTTCCCGTCGGAAAGGTGCGCACGACCTGATAGGTGCGCGGATCGATCTCGGTAACGGTGCCCCCGCGCGAGTTGGGAACGTAAACCATCGGCAGAGCCTTGGCGGCGGCCGGCGCCAACTCATTCGCCCCCGTCTCGGCGTAGATGTTGACCGCTCCACTCGGGGTGCGATACGCCGCCGCGGCTACCGGCTTTCCGGGCAAAGCGTCGCCGTTTCTGCACGCCGAAACCATCAGCACCGCAGCCGCGATCGCCGCGCTGATGCCGGTCGTGCTCGTGATTCTCGAGTTCACTTCAGTCTCTGCGGCCGATTAGTTCGAGTGGGTGGAGGTACGCGCTCACCTGTCAGGAGAATGACAGAAATGCTCGCGCATTCACGCGCCGCGATATTGTTCTTCGCGCGCTCGCCCATAAAGCAACAAGCGTGCTTCCGCTGCGCTGCGTGGCTCATCCACTATAGCTTGTCGCAGACAATCGAAGACAACTTTTTCAAAGGGGATGAGAGATGCGTCGATCGGTCCTGCTGCTGCTGTCATTCGTCGCGGCACCTTCGCTGTCCGCGCAATCATCGCAATCATACGAGATCACGCACACCTACAACGTCGGCGGCGAGGGCGGATGGGACTACGTAGTTCCCGACGCGGCCAATCACCGGCTGTTCATTGGCCGGCAGAACCGGGTGATGGTGGTCGACATGAACAACGGACGCCTGATCGGCGAAGTGACCGGGATCAACGGCGCGCACGGCACCGCGATAGTGGCGGACATCGGGCGCGGCTTCGCGACATCGGGAAACGATAGCTCGATCATGATGTTCGATCTGAAAAGCTATAAGTCACTTTTACGGATCCCGGCGGCGGAAGACGCGGACGCGATCATCTACGACCACGTATCGAAGCGAGTGTTCTCGTTCAACGGCGACGCCAACTCCACGACCGTCGTTGAGCCGCGCAGAGGCACCCGCGTGGCCACCATTCCCCTCGGCGGAAAGCCCGAGTACGGGCAGTCGGCGCGGAACGGAAAGATCTACGTGAATCTCGTCGACAGCAGCCAGATCGTGGAGATCGACGCGAAAAACCTGAACGTCACCCGCCGCTGGTCGACGGCGCCGTGCAAGAATCCGGTCTCGATGGCGATCGACACGCGGCACCAGAGATTGTTCAGCGGCTGCCGGAGCGGCGTGATGGCGATCTCAGATTACAAGAACGGAACAGTGGTCGCGACGGTCCCGATCGGACGGGGCGTCGACGGCGCGGGCTACGATCCCGTTCTTCGCGATGCGTACGCGTCGAGCGCGGACGGAACGCTCACCGTGATCCACCAGGATTCGCCCGACAGCTATCACGTCGTCCAAAATGTGCAGACCGCGGAAGGTGGTCGGAACATGGGCCTCGACCCGGCAACGCACCGGATCTACGTCGTCTCGGCTAAATTCGGACCGGTACCAGCGGAATCGACCGCGACGAACCCAAGACGGCGCCCGCCGATTCTGCCGGGAACGTTCACTGTCATAGTCGTGGAGCCGACGGGGTCACACTAGGGGACTGCAAAAAAGAAGATCAACTGCTCTTCTCGCAGTTGCAGTCAGAGTTGCGCGCGGATCCAATAGCAGATCATATCGAGGAGATTCTGCCAGAGTGGGAGGCGGCGCAGATCCTCCCGGGTCACCCGACGCGCGCGCCCGACGTCCCTGACGAACGCGTCTTCCATCAGTACCGCGATCCGCTGGTCGAGCGCAACCACTCCGAACTCGGCGTTGAGCGCGAAGGAGCGGGGGTCGAAGTTGATGGAGCCAATGGAAGTCACGGCGCCATCGACCACGACCGCCTTGGCGTGAATCATCGTCGGCTGGAACTCGTACAGCTCGACATTCCCGCGGAGAAGCGCGGGCCACGTCCGGCGGCTGGCACGACGCACCGCCGGTTGGTCGTGATAGGGACCCGGCATGAGAATCTTCACGTCCACGCCGCGCGCTTTCGCGCCGGAAAGCGCTTTCACGAATGGACGCGTCGGAATGAAGTAGGCGTTGGTAATCCACAGCCGCCGGCTCGACCCGGCAATCAACGCCGCCATCGACCGCCGAGCGTCGCTCGTCGCGCTCGTCGGGTTGCTCTGAATGGCGCAGATTCCCACATCGCCGGCCGGAGCCTGTATCGGGAACACCTTCTCGCCAATAGGAAGCTCTCCCGTCGCTTCGTTCCACGTATCGACGAACGCAGCCTGAACCACTGCGACCGCCGGTCCAACGATGCGCACGTGTGTATCGCGCCAGTGCGCGGGAGAATCGCCGTCTCCGTCCCACTCGTCAGCGATGCCGACCCCTCCAGTGAACGCCAGCTTGCCGTCGACGATCAGGAGCTTGCGGTGTGTTCGGTGATTGTACCTCGCCCAGGTCAACCACTTCACCGCCTGGAACCAGCGGACCTGACATCCGGCTTCGCGCATCTGCGTTATGAGCGCGGGTTGAATTTTCTTGCTGCCCCTGCTGTCGAGGACGACGCGAACCTCGATCCCGCGCCGTGCCGCCGCTGAAAGGGCATCAGCAAACCTCGTTGGCACACGTCCGGATTCGTAGATGAAGGTCGAGAAATGGATACTTTCGCGGGCGGCTGCCATTGCATCGAACAGAGCCGGGAATATCTCGACCCCGTTCTGCAGGAGAGTCATCTCGTTGCCGCCCAGAACGTGCTGGGCGACGGCACCCGCGAGCGCGCGCATGAACGCGTCAGCATCCTTCTCGATCGGCGGCACGGAAACGATCGCGTCGTCGCGGTTGGCTTCCGCGTTGACGATCACCGTCAGGTAGACGAACCCCGCGGCGGCGAGGATCAACAGGAATGCGACGATCGTTAGAATCGAAATAAGCAAGGTTCAGATGACCTCGAGCTCGGAGGCTGAGTTCGTTGCGTAACGTAAGAACCGAGCGAATTCACGCCGGCTCTCCTGTCCGCATCCCTCCACAATGATAGTAGGAACGGACATCGCGGCACGGACCTGGGTGCGCAGGGCAGCATTGCTCTGGCCTCGAATCCCCGTTGCCGTCCGGTGAACCCCGAGCGCGAGCGCGTGTCCCTTGCGCCAGACATTCAACTTTCTAAAGTCGCTCATTCCTCACGTTGAGAGCCGCGGCCTCCCATACAGACATCTTTCCGACGCTTGTTCGACTTTGCTGATCCGGCTCCATCGACTCAAATCTTGCCGACGCATCCGCGTGTTGTTACCTGAAACCGGGCACCTACTACCTTATACCTCTCACCTTGTTCTTCTCTCTGTTGCAGTTGAACCTCCGTTACGTTAGCGGTTCCAGCTTAGCAGCCGGAATCTCAAACGAAAAAACACTCCCTCCCCCCGGCCGGCCCGCGTAACTGACGCTTCCCCCCTGCGCTTCGGCGAGCTGACGCGCGATCGAAAGTCCGAGCCCCGCCGCGCCCGAATCCGCCGCCGCGCCATTGGGCCGATAGAAGGAGTCGAATATCCGCTCGCGCTCCGAGACCGGAACCCCGGGTCCGCGGTCCGCGATCTGGAAGGTCAGCGCGCCGTTCGATTGCGCCGCCGTGATTGTCACGGGCGCATCGCGCGAGCAGCGGAGAGCGTTGTCGACGAGATTCGTCATCACGCGCAGCGACTGCACGAAATCGAAAGTTCCAAGCAGCGCCGGCTGGGAATAGTCGATGACCGTCTCGATGCGCTTCGCGTCGGGCACTCCCGAGAACTGACGTATCATCGCGCCCAGCAGATCCTCCGCCGTGTTGACCTCGGCGTTCATCGTGAACGCGCCAGCTTTCAGTCGCGAAAGATCGAGCACGTCAGCCACCATCTTGCCGAGCCTGTCCACCTGCCCCACGATGATCTCGGCGTGCCCGCGCGCGCGGGAGCCATCGGCTGCAATGTCCTGTGCCAGCGCGCGTATCGCTGTGAGCGGCGTCCTCAGATCGTGCGAGACCGACGCCATCAGGATGTCCTTGAGACGGCTCGCCTCCCTCAGCGCCTCGGCGTGACGCACCTCCGCCGAAAGCGCCTCGATCTCCTCGGCGTGTTTGCGCGCGTGCTCGGCCTCGGCGTGCGCCCTCGCGAGCAGGTAATTCGCCACGAGCGCGGTGGACAAAAATGAAACCAGCGCTAGCACATCGAGGGGCTCATTCACGGTGAGCGTGTCGAATGGTGGCTGAAAAAAATAATTGATCGCGAAAAAGCCGAGGAACGCTACGAAGATTCCGAGCCACCGCTCGCCGCCGGCGGTGGCGCCGAGGACGATGAGGATGTACACGAACGCGGCGTGCGCCTGCTCGATGTTGGGTCTCGCGCCTCTCATGACGACCGTCGACACGACCAGAATGCCCAGCCAGAGGGCCCAGTCCACGTACCTGATCGTCCTCGACGTCACGGCGTCACAATGAAGCGATAGCCCACACCCGGTTCGGTGATGACGAGCCGCGGATCGGCGGGGTTCCGCTCGATCTTGCGGCGCAGGTTGGTTACGTGAACGCGCAGGTACAGTCGCGCGTCACCGAAGGAGCGCTTCCAGACCGCCGCGAAGATCTGCTGGTGTGTGAACACCCGACCCGGATCGGAAACGAGCACCGACAGCAGCTCCCACTCGATTGGCGTGAG
>JAYWBE010000352.1:0-3907 GCA_043781715.1 Gemmatimonadaceae bacterium | reverse complement strand
GCCTTTCGGGCGATCCTGAACCCGAGCGCCGCGTATACCGCAAAGGCGAGCACGAGGAGCGCGAGTCCGACGAAGCCCCACTCTTCCCCTATGTGTCCAGCGATGAAGTCGTCATAGCCGAATGGGAGAAAGCCGTATTGTTGGCGTCCCTTTCCAAATCCCACGCCGAAAATCTGACCCGACCCTACCGCAATCAGCGACTGCCGGAGCTGATAGCTCACCTCCAGCGGGGCCGCGCCCGGATCGAAGAAGGCCGTCATCCGAAGCAGGACGTAGTTGAGCCGCTCGACCTTCACGTACAGGAGCGGTATGAGCATCACGCCGAGCGCAACGAAGTGCCCGATGCGCACACCGCCGGCGAAGAGAATGATTCCCATCATGAGGGTGAACATCATCGCGGTCGAGACATCCGGCTCCAGCATCACCAGGATGTCCAGCGCTCCAATGACCACGAGGAATGGCAGGATACCTTTGGTGAGCCGCCTGAGCACCGCACCTTTTTTTATCACCAGCATCGACGTCCAGAGGATCACAGCGAGCTTGGCGAGCTCCGACGGCTGGAGAGAGCCGCCGAACAGATATCTGCGGGAGCCGTGAATTCGGGGGGCGATCTTCGCCGTGAACGGAAGGATCACGATCACTAGGAGCACGAGCGAGAGTATCATGATGGGCCAGGCCCATTTTTCCCATACTTCCGCATCCATCTTGGCGGCGATGGCGAAGAGCGTGACACCGATTGCCATCCCCAGCACCTGCCGGATAAGAAGGTGCGCGTGCCCGTAGCCCGCCTGCATCTCGACGATCGCGCTCGCGCTGTAAACCGTCGCGAGACCGAACGCCAGCAGAATGCCGGTGAGTATGACGAGAACGCGGGCCTCGAGGCCCATGTGCCAGCGGTGTATCAGATTCGCCGATGCTTCCATTACGCTTCTTTCGCCGCGAGTGCCCGGAAGCGCTCGCCTCTTTCCTCATAGTTCGAGAACATGTCGTAGCTCGAGCACGCCGGCGAAAGCAGCACCGCCTCGCCGGCGCTTGCTGCCGCCCGCGCGGCCCGAACGACCTCATCGAAATCGGAGCCTAGGCGCACGACGTCCACCACGGGACGAAGATCCGTCGCGATGATCGTCGCCGCCTCTCCATAGGCGATCACTTTCTTAACTTTTCTGCGCACCGCATCGGCCAGAGACGTATAGGTTTCTCCCTTGTGCCTGCCTCCGAGCAATAGGACGGTCGGACGCTCCATACCGTCAATTGCGACTGCCGTCGAGCTGACGTTGGTTGCCTTGGAATCATTGATCCACTGCACACCGCCGAATTCGCCGACCAGCTCGAGCCTGTGCGGGAGAGAGCGAAAGGTCTTGAGCGCCTTTGCTATTCCCTTCCTTGCTTTCTGCGTCTGGTGGGAACGGTCCGCGGCCATCACCGCGAGCGACGCCGCCAGCGCGTTCCCCACGTTGTGCTGGCCCAGAAGCGGAAGATCCTGGCGCGCGAGTAGCGGCGCTCCCAACACCACGAGCTGGCCGGTACGCGAATCGAGCGACGCTTCCGCCTTTTTCAGGATTGAGAACGGATATTTGTGGCCGCCGACGTCGCGCACCATGCGCGTTACTCCCTTGTCGTCCTTATTCACGACCCAGACCGATTCCGCATCGGCGTTGGCGAAGAGACGCGCCTTGTCGGCGTAATACTCCTCGACCGTCGAATACCGGTCCAGGTGATCGGGACTCAGATTCGTGAGCACGCCAACCGTCGGCTTCAGGCTCGGCGTATCGTGCAGCTGGAACGACGACATCTCGAGCGAAATCCATTTCGGCTGCTGCTCGCGGGCCGCGATCTCGGAGAGTGGCGTTCCGATGTTGCCCGCCTCGATTGCTTCGATGTCCAGTCCGCGCAGAAGATGAGCAATGAGCGCGGTCGTGGTCGTTTTGCCGTTCGTCCCGGTGATGGCAATGAGGCGCGGCCCCTCGAGGAAGTTGAGCGCGACTTCAACCTCGCTCGCGATCGGGATGCCCTTCTCGCGCGCGAATGCCAGGGGCCGCGCCGAGGGAGGAACGCCCGGGCTGGTGACGACGAGCGCCGCGCGCGCGAGGCGCTCCAGATCGTGCCGACCGACGTCGACCACGACGCCCTGGGCGCGCAGCTCCTCCGCCACCCGTCCGGTGTCGGGAGACGACGCTACGTCCGAGGCGTAAACGTTGTAGCCGTGCTTTCGCAGGAGCATCGCCACGGCACGACCGCTCCGGGCAAGGCCGATGACGGCGATCTCGCCCTCGCGCGGCACGAGCTCGCGCGGACTCATCTCAACTTCAGCGTGCTCAGAGCGATGAAGGCAGCCAACACTCCGAGGATCCAGAATCGCACCACGACCTGAGCTTCATCCCAACCCTTCACCTCGAAGTGGTGGTGCAACGGGGCTCGCTTGAACACCCGGTGCTCGCGCGCGTACTCGATTCCGTGCCGTCGCTTTCGGTACTTGAACACGAAGCGCTGTATGATCACCGACATCATCTCGGCGACGAACACGGCGCCGACCAGGACGAGGAGGAATTCGGACTTGAGAAGAATCGCGACCGCCGCGAGCGCGCCGCCCAGGGCGAGCGACCCGGTGTCGCCCATGAAAACTTCGGCCGGATGTGTGTTGTACCAGAGAAATCCGATGCACGCCCCCATCAGGGCCGCGCAAAACACGGTGAGCTCTCCGGAGCCTCGCAGGAAATAGACGTGCAGGTACTGGCTCGCATCGACGCGTCCCACAACGTACGCGTAGAACGCAAACGTCAGCGCGGCGATCGCGGTGAGACCTGCCGCGAGGCCGTCCAGCCCATCCGTGACGTTGACAGCGTTGCTCGTTCCAGTCATCACGAACGTCACGAAGAGCACGTACAGCCACCCCATTCCCGCCGTGAGCGGGACAATCAGGATGTATTTGTAGAACGGCAGCGTCGTCGACGCGCCGGGAAGATTCGATAGAGGGTACTTCCACAAGTAGTAGCCGACGGCAAGACCGAGCGTCACCTGGCCCACGAGCTTGTATTTCTCGACGAGCCCCGTGTTCTTCTTTCCGGCGAGCTTCTGTTTGAGCTTGAGATAGTCATCCAGGAAGCCGATCACTCCCATCCACGCCATGCAGATCATCGCGATTAGCACGTAGCGGTTGTCCAGGCGCGCCCAGAGCAACGTGCTGGTGAGCGTCGCTCCGAGAATGATCAAGCCGCCCATGGTCGGAGTTCTGCCCTTTTGCTGGTGTGCGTCGGGGGTTCCTTCGCGTATCACCTGGTGGAGACGCATGCGGCGCAACCGCCGCATGATTCCGGGGCCGACGATCCACGTGATAAGAATCGCGCTCACCGCCGCGCCCGCCGCGCGAAAGGTTATCCACTGGAACAGTCGCAGAAACCCGAAGTGCGGCAGTCCTACGAACGGAACAAGTAGATAGTTCAGCACTATGCGGTGGCCCAGGTGGTTAGATGTGGAATAAGACGCTCGAGCTGCACACCCCGTGATGCCTTGAGCAAGATGATCGCGTTGCGCTGCAGCCTGGCCTGGAGCTGCGGCCAGAGATCTTCGACATCGGGCGCGGTGATCACACGCTCGCGCTCGTTCTGCTTCTCGAGCGCCGGCGCGAACTCGCCGATGCCGGCCACTATGTCCGCGCCAGATGCCAACGCGAGACCCGCGATGTCGGCGTGACATTGCTCCGACGCCGCCCCCAGCTCCCGCATCGTACCAAGGACGATTACCCTCTGCCGTCCGCTACCTGTGCCCTTCAGCAACTCGATGGCGGCCCGTGTGGACCCGGGGTTGGCGTTGTAGGCGTCATTGATCAGCGTGACGTCGCCGACCTGCTCCCACGCCGAGCGCATCTTCGGCTGCGGCATCTCGGCGATTCCGGCGGAAGCGTCCTCGT
>JAYWBE010000351.1:0-3923 GCA_043781715.1 Gemmatimonadaceae bacterium | reverse complement strand
GCTACGACGCCGACTCCCTCAGAGTTCTTTGGCCCGCCCTGGCGGCACGCGCGAGCGTGGTAATGGACCGTCGCGGAACCCAGCGCGCCGCGGAGTTTACTATTAAGGGGGCGACGGGAGGGGCAATTCAGCTCTCCGGAGGAATCGAAATCGTCATGCGGCGCGATCACATGCTGCTGCGCCGCTGGCGGTCGGTGAGACAGGAGGGCCGCGCATGAGCAGCACCGTGAGACCGCTTGGAATCAAAGCCGATCCCCGCCTTTCCGGAAGAGCAGTTAAGCGAATCGCGTTCGACGAGGCCGCGATCGCGAGGCGAGTCACCGAGCTCGGCAGAGAGATCACCGGCGCCTATCCGGACGGCGATCTTCTGGTGCTGGGTTTGCTCAAAGGAAGCTTCATATTTCTGAGTGACCTCGTTCGGCAAATCACTCGTCCGCTTCAGGTCGATTTTCTCGTTGCGGCCAGTTATGGAGATGGAATGGCGTCGAGCGGTACAGTCAATCTGGTGTACGATCCGGAAACGGAGCTGGAAGGGAAAGACATCCTTTTAGTCGAGGACATCGTCGATTCCGGCCGTACATTAAATCGTCTGATGTCTGTACTGAAGGAGCGGAATCCGAGATCATTGGAGATCTGCGCACTGCTCCACAAGAGGATCGCGGAAGGGTTGAAGTACGACGCGAAGTTCGTTGGTTTTGATGCGCCGAACGATTTTCTGGTTGGATATGGGTTGGATCACGCGGAGAACTTCCGCCATTTGCCGTACATAGCGAGCTTGCAGTAATGCCTATTCAGATGCCTAACAAGAATCCCAAGAAGCCGACGAACTGGAGCAAGGTTTCGAAGCAGCTCTCGTTCTGGGTCTTCGTCATATTGGTGCCCGTCGCGATCATCCAGTTTTCGGGGAAGGGCGCCGAGGCGGCGCCCGAGATTCCCTATACTCCGCTGTACGATCACGAGCTTCAGGCGAACAACATCGACAAGGTCACCATCCAGGCCGGTCGACTGCTGACGGGAGAGTTCAAGCAGAAGGTTCCGGTAAAGGGACGCCTCGTCTCGAAGTTCAAGGTTCTTCTGCCGACGGAGAATTCGAGCGACGAAGTCGCGCGTCTCCGCGAGCACAACGTGCAGATTCAGGCCGAGGACGCTCGCCCTTCGTTCACGACCATCCTGATCAGCCTCTTCCCGTACCTCCTCATCTTCGGAATCTGGTTCTTCCTGTTCCGCTCGATGCAGGCCGGGGGAGCAAAGGCATTCAGCTTCGGAAAATCCAAGGCCAAGCTGCTCACCGGCGACACGCCCAAGGTGACGTTCGATGACGTCGCCGGCGCGGACGAGGCCAAGGTCGAGCTCCAGGAGATCATTGAGTTCCTGAAAGATCCGCAGAAGTTCACCAAGCTCGGCGGACGTCTGCCGAAGGGTGCGTTGCTGGTCGGTCCTCCAGGAACCGGCAAGACGCTGCTCGCCCGCGCCGTCGCGGGTGAAGCCGCCCGTCCTTTCTTCTCGATGTCGGGCTCCGACTTCGTGGAGATGTTCGTGGGCGTTGGCGCCAGTCGCGTGCGCGATCTGTTCGAGCAGGGCAAGGCCCACGCCCCGTGCATCATCTTCATTGACGAGATCGACGCCGTCGGCCGCCATCGCGGCGCCGGGCTTGGCGGCGGTCACGACGAGCGCGAACAGACTCTCAATCAGCTGCTGGTCGAGATGGATGGCTTCGAGTCGAACGAGGGCGTCATCCTGATCGCCGCTACGAACAGGCCTGACGTTCTCGATCCCGCGCTCATGCGCCCAGGCCGCTTCGACAGACAGATCGTCGTCGATTTGCCCGATCTTCGCGGGCGCGAAGGAATTCTACGCGTACACACCCGCAACAAGCCAATGGCCGATGATGTAAACGTGACGACGCTCGCGCGTGGAACTCCGGGAATGGCGGGAGCAGATCTCGCGAATCTGGTGAACGAAGGCGCGCTGCTCGCCGCCCGGCGGAGCCACGACAAGGTCTACATGGCCGACCTCGAGGATGCGAAGGACAAGGTGATGATGGGCGCCGAGCGAAAGTCGATGGTCATGAAGGACGAGGAGCGGAAGCTGACCGCTTATCACGAGGGCGGCCACGCCATCTGCGCGGTCAAGGTGAAGGGCAACGATCCGCTGCACAAAGTCACGATCGTACCGCGCGGACGCACGCTCGGCGTGGCTTGGACGCTGCCGGAAGACGACCGCGTCTCGGTCACGAGAGAGCAGCTCGAGGCGAATCTCGTCAAGGCGTATGGTGGTCGCGTTGCCGAGGAGCTGGTGTTCGGGCGCGACCGAGTAACCACTGGAGCGGCCAGTGACATCCAGCAGGCGACGGGCCTGGCGCGTCGCTACGTCTCGCAGTGGGGACTTTCTGACGAGATCGGTCCTATCCTCGTCGGCGACAACGAGCAGGAGCTCTTCCTCGGCCGCGAGATCCAGACCCGGCGCGAGGTCTCGGAGCGGACGGCGCAGCTCGTCGATTCCGAAGTAACCCGCGTGATCAAGGAGGCATATGCGCGGGCGACGGTGGTCCTTCAGGAAAACATGGAGCTTCTTCACACCGTCGCGGCGGCGTTGCTCGATCGCGAAACTCTCACCGGTGACGATGTTGCTGCGCTCTCTCGCGGCGAAAAACTTCCGCCCCGCCCGGCGAGCCCGCCAACTTCGGCGCCGGCGCTGGCGACACCGGTCATGCATCCCAAGCCGTCGAAGCCGCCGCTCTTCGGAGGACCGGAGGTAGCCCCGGCGTGATCTTCGCTTGGCCGTCTAAGTCGCAGCGGCCAAGCATCTTCGGAATTTTGAACGTTACCCCCGACAGCTTCAGCGACGGGGGTAATTTTTTTTCCACGGAGGCCGCGATTGCTCAGGCGGGGAGAATGATCTCCGAAGGCGCCGACGCGATCGACATCGGCGGCGAATCGACTCGCCCCGGCGCCAAGCCGATCTCGGCCCGCGAAGAGCTGAAGCGCGTGCTTCCCGCGATCCGCGGCATACGCTCGCGCTGGAGTGATGTCGCCATTTCCATCGATACTGTTAAGGCCGAGGTTGCCAATGCGGCCCTGGCCGAAGGTGCGTCGATCGTGAACGATGTGTCGGGGATGTCGCTCGATCCCGGGATGCCGCGCGTGTGCGCCGAAGCAGGCTGCAGTGTCGTCCTGATGCATTCGCGCGGAACGGTGGCCGACATGGCGAGCTACGAGAACGCAGCCTATGGCAACGATCCGGTCGGAGAGATCGTCGTCGAGCTGGAGGAGAGCATTCAGACCGCTCAGCGCGCCGGGATTCATCCGGGCCGCATCGCACTCGATCCCGGCATTGGATTCTCGAAGCGAACCGGCCATTCGCTGGCGGCGCTGGTGGAGCTGCCACGAATCGTCGCGCTCGGCTATCCCGTGTTCGTCGGGGCTTCTCGCAAGCGCGTGATCGCCGAGCTCATTCGCTACACCGCCGGCTCGGGAGGCTCGGGGGGGGGAACGACTCTCGCTCCCCAATTGATCTCCAACGACGACCGCGACATGACGACGGTTGGAGTCAATATCGTCGCGTTCTTTGCCGGGGCGCGAGTTTTTCGCGTGCATCGCGTCCGCGCCAACCGGCTTGCCCTCGATGCCGCGTGGGCGTTGACACCCGAGGAGTCCGAGCTCCTTGCGGAATGATCAGGACGGTGCCGCGTACGTAGTGCCTCCTGAGGTGCGTCGGAAGTCAATAAGTAGAAGATGTCAACCGCCCAATGTTGGGCAACTCACGAGCCGCTGAATTAATTTTGAGGCGGTACTCTTCACCGAGGCACTCCCGATAAGACGATTCCCTTCGCCGGGTTGGACGACCGCCGTAGTCCTCCTGTTCGTCTACATGCTCACCCTCGCCCCGGGCGTCACGCTCTGGGATTCGGGCGAGTTTCTAGC
>JAYWBE010000350.1:0-3925 GCA_043781715.1 Gemmatimonadaceae bacterium | reverse complement strand
CCTTTCCATCGCCAGATGCTCGAGCGACGGCCTCGAAGTATTCGGCAAGCGCCGG
The DNA here is from genome assembly GCA_043781715.1 of Gemmatimonadaceae bacterium. Taxonomy (GTDB): domain Bacteria; phylum Gemmatimonadota; class Gemmatimonadetes; order Gemmatimonadales; family Gemmatimonadaceae; genus UBA4720. The sequence goes on along the minus strand of JAYWBE010000350.1, from coordinate 3,870 downwards.
AGTTGCCGTCAGCTGCTCGACTTCAACGGGGGAGATGCCGAAGTCCTGCGCCAGGCGATTCTTTCTCGCCTCGGGGAGCTCCGGCAGGTGCTTGCGCGCCTCGCCTATCCACTTCTCATCCACCAAAAGAGGACGGAGATCGGGTTCCGGGAAATACCGATAGTCGTGGCTTCCTTCCTTCGTTCTGCTCGGCCGAACTGTATCGCGCGCGCCGTCCCAAAGCAGTGTCTGCTGCTCGACTCTGCCGCCCGAGTCCAGCAGCGCGCATTGTCTCTCGAACTCGGCCTCCAGCGCCCGCTCGACAGCGGAGAACGAATTCATGTTCTTGACTTCGGTCTTCGTCCCGAGCTTGGCCTGCCCTGGCGGACGCACGCTGATGTTCGCATCGACGCGAAGACTTCCCTCCTCCATGCTCACGTCGCTGACATCCAGATACTGGAGAATCTGTTTCAGCGTTCGGAGATAGGAGCCGGCGTCGGCCGACGTTCGGATGTCGGGCTCGCTCACGATCTCGATGAGAGGAACGCCGGCCCGATTGAGATCGATCGCGGTCGCGCCAGGATAACGGTCGTGGATGGACTTGCCCGCGTCCTCCTCCATGTGCAGGCGCGTTATTCCGATCTTGACGTCAGCGCCCGTCGCGTTCTTGCCGATCGCGACGGATCCTCCAGTCGCGAGAGGCTGATCGAACTGAGATATCTGATAACCCTTCGGAAGGTCGGGATAGAAATAATTCTTGCGCGCGAATATCGAGACCGGATTGACTCGGCATCCGAGCCCGAGCGCCGCTCTCGTCGCCAGCTCGACAGCCCGCTCGTTCAGAACCGGCAGCGCGCCCGGCAGGGCCAGGCAAACGGGGCAGGTGTTGACGTTGGGTGGCGCGCCGAAATCCGTCGAGCAGCCGCAGAACGCCTTCGTGCGAGTCTTGAGCTGGACGTGCACCTCGAGCCCGACGACCATCTCGTAACGTCCGCGGCTCATTGGTGCGCCCCGGCGCCGAGCGCCGCCTCGAGCGCGTAGGCAACGCGGAACATCGTGTACTCGTCGAAGTGCGCGGTGATGATCTGCCCTCCCACCGGCAGCCGCCGCACCCTGCCGATCGGAACGGAGATCGCCGGCACGCCCGCGAGATTCGCTGTCACGGTGAAGATGTCGTTCAGGTACATCTCGTAGGGATCGCTGATCGCGCCGACATGAAACGCGGTCGATGGCGTGGTCGGCGTGAAGATCGCGTTCACGCCACTCGTGAACACCGAGCGGAAATCATCGCCGATGAGAGTCCGTACCGCCTGCGCCTTCTTGTAGTATGCGTCGTAGTAGCCGGCGGAAAGAACGTACGTCCCGAGAAGCACTCGACGCGTGACCTCGGGCCCGAATCCTTGGGACCTCGTCGCTTCATACATCGCCTTCAGTCCTTTGCCGGGGTCGACGCGCAGTCCGTATCGCACTCCGTCGAATCGCGCGAGGTTGGACGATGCTTCCGCCGGCGCGAGGATGTAGTACACGGGAATCGCGAGCGGTGAGCGCGGCAGCGAGATGTCCCGAATCGTCGCACCCATCGAGCGGAAACGATCGAGAGAGCGCTCGCACAGATCTCTTATGCTCGCGTCCAGCGAATCGGGAAAGTATTCCTTCGGCTTTCCGATGACTACTCCCTCGAGCGTTTTTGCACTGGGAGGAGGAGGAACCGGAACCTGACTACGTCCGATGCGAATCATTTCCGTGTCGGGGCTCCGCTTGTCGGGCGCGGGCCCGCCGAGGGCGGACAGCCGATAGATGGGAACGTCCGCGTCGGAGCTGGTCGAATCCATCTTGTCGTAGCCGGCGATCGTCTCGAGGCCAAGCGCGGCGTCATCGACGGTCCGGCCCAGCACGCCGATCTGGTCGAGCGACGATGCGAAAGCAACCAGCCCGTAACGACTCACGCGGCCGTAAGTCGGCTTCACGCCAACCACTCCACAGAAAGCAGCTGGTTGGCGCACGGATCCTCCGGTCTCTGATCCCAGCGCTATTGGCGTAATGCCCGCGGCGACCGCGGCCGCCGAGCCGCCCGACGATCCACCAGGAACGCAGCGAACATCGAGCGGATTCCGCGTTGGGCCATAGGCGCTGTTCTCAGTCGACGACCCCATCGCGAATTCGTCCATGTTGGTCTTCGCGACGATCAGTGCCCCTTGCGCGCGGAGCCTCGTGATAGCGGTCGCCTCGAACGGGCTGACATATCCCTCGAGAATTCTCGATCCACAGGTGGTGGGCAGGCCGAGCGATGCAATGTTGTCCTTGATCGCAATGGGAACCCCCGCCAGGACGCCGGCGTCGGCCGCGCTGCCGAGGCGCCTCTCAATCGCCTCGGCCTCTTCGAGGCTCGCCTTCTCGTCCGAGTGGAGATAGATGTTGAGGCCGTCGGGGCCGACGCCGATCTCTCGGGCGCGCTCGAACGAAGCCCGAATCATGTCGGACGGCGATGCGTCTCCGGCGCGGACGCTCGACGCAATCGCTGCCGCGCCGAGCTTGCCGTAGTTCTCGACGCTCAAGCGCCGCTCTCGGCGGAATCCTCGTGCGTCGCGAGACGCGGAACGATGAAGAAGCCGTCGCGCATGGCGGGCGCGAATGATTCGAGCGTTCCCTCCATCAATGGCGGCACGCCGACGTCCGGCCGTAGCGGCGTCCCTTCGGCGCCGACTCCAGCGGTCGCAGGAACCGTCGTGGTATCGACCTGTGACAGAACTTCCATGTGAGCGAGTATCGCGCTCAGCTCCTTTGTCAGCTCGTCGGCGCGGGCGCTGTCAACGCCAAGGCGAGCCAGCTCGGCGATGTGCAGCACATCCTCACGTGTGACAGCCATTATTCCTGCCCGCGCTCGAGGGTTGTGTAAGCAAGCTTGATCGTTTTCCGTCCGACGGTCTCGTCGTCAAAATCGATGATGGCCTTCACTTCGCGACCCATGCCCGACAGCTCGGCGATCGATCCGTCGCCGAACAGCTTGTGTTTTACTCGCTCTCCTTTCACGTAGCGAGGCTCGTCCTGCGACCGCTCGGCCTCGGTAATGGGGTCGACTTTTCGCCAGGAAGGAACGTCGTGCGTGCGGCGCGATTGATAGGCACCCTTGAAGCCGATGTCGCGACCGGCCGCTCCGCGCCCCATCGCGCTCACCCGGAGCGTCTTCCTTTGGTCGAGATTGGCGGAAGCTATCTCGCGCAGAAATCTCGACTGGATTGACGGCAGGAACTCGCCGTTCCGCCGGCGCATCTCCGTGTGGGAGAGGTAGAGTTTTTCTTCCGCGCGCGTGATTCCCACGTAGAACAGCCGTCGTTCCTCCTCGAGCTTGGGAGGATCGTCGAAGGACTGCGAGAGGGGAAACAGGCCGTCTTCCAGCCCGGTAAGGAACACGACCGGGTATTCGAGTCCCTTGGCGTTGTGGAGAGTCATCAGCGTGACCGCGTCGGCCGAAGGGTCGAGAGCGTCGGCGCCGGCGACGAGCATCGCACGCTGGAGGAAATGATCGAGCGGTGTCAGGCCGACTTCGCCACCGTCATCGATGACCGTTTCCGCCGCTCCATTGACGAGCGCGCTCAGATTCTCGATACGGTCGCGCGCGGACTCCGGATTCTCGGCCTGGAGATATTCGACGTAGCGGATCTCGCCGATGAGCTCCTGAATCAGAACGTCGACGCTCGTGTCCTTCGCCCGCTCGCGCAGTCCGGAAATCAGGCGGGTGAAATCCGCCAGCGCTTTGCGGGCCGCCGGGCGCAGCGATTCCTGGAGGTCTTCGCGCGCCGCGACTTCCGAGAGCGGAACGCGCGCCTCGCGCGCACGATTGGACAGAGTATCGACGGAGCTATCACCGATACCGCGCTTGGGCACGGCGAT
>JAYWBE010000349.1:0-11774 GCA_043781715.1 Gemmatimonadaceae bacterium | reverse complement strand
GCCTGCTGGGCTAATGGTTATGATGTACTCCAATGTACGGCGCTTCGCCGGTTAGGTTCCACTGGAATCTGTCTCTTGCCAATGGCGGTGTGTTGAATGACGAAGGTTACGCGACCCTTGCAAAAAGACAGGCACTACTGGCTTCTCAAGTCGGATGCCGACTCGTTCTCGTTCGAGGATCTCTGGAATTTGCCCACTCGAACGACCCACTGGGACGGCGTGCGGAATTTCCAGGCGCGGAATTTCATGCGCGACGAGATGAAGAAGGGCGATCTGGCCTTTTTCTACCACTCCGGCGGGAGCGACCCGGGGATAGTGGGAATCGTCGAGATCGTTCGGGAAGGATATCCCGACCACACCGCGCTCGACCCGAAGGATCCGCATTACGATCCGAGGAGCAAGAGCGGGGAGTCGTACTGGTCGATGGTGGACATCCGGGCCATCGAACGCCTTCCGCGCCACGTGTCTCTCAGCGAAATGCGAACGAAACCCGAGCTCGAGGGAATGCCGCTTCTCCAGAAAGGAAGCCGGCTATCCGTCCAGAAGGTCGGTGCGGCGGAGTGGAACGCCGTCCTGAGGCTGGCTAAGCAGACGACCGGTTGATCGGAGGCGGCCGAACTCACTTGCACGGTTCAGCGACGCTCGGCGTGGAGTGGTATGTTCCATAGGAGATGACGGAATCCGTCTCACTCCTGGTGTCGGGAATACCCGCGGAGATAGTCCGCGAAATCGGGCTGAGGCTCCGTGGCGTCGTCGTTAGCGAATTTGAGAACGCACAGCAGATGGGCCGCGCTGCTGCCCGCGGGGAAGCCCGCCTGGTCCTTCTCAGTGACGCTCTTCCTACCGCGGATTCCATCTACGTAGCCCGTCGCGCCAAAGACGCGAGCGAGGATGTGCGGATAGCATTCTCCATCTCGATGCAGCAGGCGGAAGCCGCACTGCGCGCGTTGAAGGAAATCCATGTCGATCGCTTCTTCTTTTCTCCGGTCGACGTGGAAGAGATGTTGCGAGAGCTCGCGAAAATGGGCGGGACCGAAGTTCTACCCGTTCAGGCATCGCATGGTGAGCACATCGCGGCCGCCGTATTCGAGGCGTGGGAGCGCGCCCGCGCTCCCACGTTCCAGAAGATCGACAAGCTCGAGGACGCCGCAATCGCGCTTCTCGACAACAGCCTACCTCCGGATCAGAGGGCGGCGGCCGAACTGAATGCACTGGGTATTGTCGAGATGGCGGCTCGATTCGGCTTCCGGAAAGGAGAGCGCATTGCGCGCGACCTCGCCGAACGGCTCGCGAGCGAGTCGCTCACTCCGATCGACGGCGTCTCCATCTCGGAGCAGCTCCTGTCGCTGCGGGAGAACCTGGTGGGCGCGCCGTCCGGTTCTCCCGTTCCGCAGCAGCCGGCCGATTCGTCGCGTGGCACGTCAGCCCCCTCGACGCCCGCCGGCTCCGGAGCGGCATCCGGCGATTCCTCCCTCGTGGGCCGCAGGATTCTCGTCGTTGACGACGAGCCGATGATATCCCGGGGACTGACGACTCTTCTCGGAAAGCGCGGAATGTCCGTGACGGCGGTGAACGATCCACTCCAATTCTGGACCGTGCTCGATGAGACGAAGCCGAATCTGATTTTGCTCGATCTCGAGATGCCAAGGATCAGCGGCACCGAGCTGTGTCGTGTAGTGAGAAGCGATCCCCGCTGGAGTGAGCTGCCGGTGATTTTTCTGACGGGGCACACGGATCAGGCGAGCGTGCAGCGGGTGTTTGCTGCTGGCGCGGATGATTACGTCGGCAAGCCGTTCGTCCCGGCTGAGCTGATGATGCGCATTGAGAGCCGGCTCACCGGAATGAAGGCGCGGCGCGCCCCGCTGGAGACCGACCCGTTGACGGGTTTGCCGATAGCTCACAAAGCGACGGAGCAGATCGACCGGTTTCTGCGACTGGCGCGGAGAAAGTCAGACCCGTACTCGATCGCCGTCCTTCAGGTCGATGCGTTCGCAAGCCTCGCAACCGCGTTCGGTCGCGGTACCGGCGATGTTGTACTGCGCGCCATCGGTGAGTTGCTCCCAAAATCGTTTCGATCCGAAGACGTCGTCGGCTGGTGGGGCGGGGCGGATTTCACCATCGGATTGTACGGAAGCACCAAGGAACACGCCGCGATCAAGCTCACCCAGGTCTGCTCCAAAATCGCCGACCGGAATTTCCTGTCGGAGGATGGACGGAGGGTTCACGTCTCTTGCAGTGGAGGCGTCGCGCAATACCAGACCGATGGAGATACCGTCGCCGCGTTGCGGGAGGAGGCGCTCAAGGCTCTCGAGCAAGTCAGGGCGACCGGTGGCGCAATCCGCGTCGGCATCTCCGGGTTGAAGGCGATCGGACTGCTGACGCGTCGAGTGGATGTCGCCATCGTCGACGATGACACGGCCCTCGTATCCCTGCTGCAACACGCGATGGAGAGCCGCAACCTTCGCGTTGCTACTTTCGCCGATGGCGAGACGGCGGTGGCTGCGCTTACCGGAAGCTCACCTGAGGTGCAGGCATCCCTGATCCTGCTGGACGTCGACATCCCGGCCCTGAATGGGCTCGACGTGCTGCGGCGGCTGAAGGCCGGCGAAATAACGAGATCGAGTAGCGTCGTGATGCTGACATCTCGCACCGGCGAGCGCGACGTACTGACGGCCCTCGAGCTCGGCGCCGCTGACCACATCGCCAAGCCGTTCAGCGTTCCAGTTCTGATGCACAAGGTTCGCGCGGTGCTGAAGCAGAGCCAGGGATGATAAGCAAGCAGCTCCTGGACATAGTGATGTTGGTTGAGCTCGGGCTCCTGGTACTCGCGGTCGGCCTCTTCTTCGCGCACGGGCTCTGGCTTTTTCTCAATGAGCGTCGGGTTCGCCGGCTGACGGAGGCGGCGCGTGATTCGCTCGCGCATCTGGCCACGCGCGGCACCGTCAACGTCGAGGAGATCGAAGCGCTCCGTCGGGCTCCCAACAACGTGCAGGTAATTGCGTTCCTCGAGATGTCGCGCAACGTGACGGGAACGGGAAAGGAAAGACTCAGCTTCGTCGCGCGACAGGTGGGTCTCGTTGATCGCGCCCGGAAGTTGTGCGTCAGCAGGCGATGGACGCGGCGTCTTCGCGGCGCTCGCATCCTCTCACGCCTGGACGTAGTGGATCCACTCGTCGAGCAACTCCTCTCCGATCCTCATCCGGCGGTCCGCGCGCAAGCCGCGGAATGGGCCGCCGCTCACCCGTCCGTCACTGTCATCTCCGCGATGTTGGCCCTGCTGGCTGATCCCGCGACGCAGGCGCGCTTTGCGGTGCAGGATGCGCTCCTGCGCATGGGCGGTATCGTGGCGGGGCCGCTCGCGATGTTTCTGGAGAGCCATGCGGGGCGAGCGGCGGAAGCGGGTCTTCGCGTCGCCGAGTCGCTGGCGGAGCCAAGCTTCGGGCCGCCCGGCCTGCGCCTGTCGCGCGCCGACGATGTGGGCGTTCGGATCGCGGCGGCGAAGCTGTTGGGGGCGGTCGGAGACGCCGCGGCGGCCGAGCGCCTTATGGAGCTTCTGGACGATGCTGATTCGAGTGTCAGAGCCGCCGCGGCGCAGTCCCTCGGAAGGATGCAGCACTGGCAGGCGGCGGCACTGCTGGCGTATCACCTGCGTGACTCGGCCTGGAGAGTTCGGCGCGCGGCGGGTCTTGCCCTTCGATCGATTGGCGCACCAGGCGTTCTGTTCCTGCGGCGGACGCTCAAGGAAGACGATGCATTCGCGGCTGACATGGCCCAGCAGGTTCTCGACCTTCCCGCGGCGGCGGCGTCCGGATGAGCCATTTCATGCAGACTTCGGTCAGCCAGATTCTGGTAAAGGGCCAAGTCATCGTGCTCTTGTACTTCCTCGCCGTCAACGGGTGGTATCTGATTCTGCTCGTAAGCTCCCTGCTCGAGCTGCGCCGCCACATGCTCCTCATAGCGGACGAGAGCCGCCATCTCCTGCTTAGCTCGACCCTCTCGCCCACCATCTCGATTCTGGCGCCCGCGTTCAACGAAGAAGCTACGATCGACGCGAGCCTGCGCGCGCTGCTTGCGCTGCAGTACCCAAACCTCGAGATAATCGTGGTGAGCGATGGTTCGAAGGACCGCACCGTCCAGGTTCTCGTCGAAAAGTTCGACCTCGTTCCCGTGAAGTCGATCTACGAGCAGCGCATCAGGACGAAACCGGTGCGCTCCCTCTATCGCTCGGCGACGTACCCTTCGCTCGTCGTCGTCGACAAGGAAAATGGAGGAAAGGCCGATGCCCTGAACGTCGGGCTCAGCTTTGCGGGCGGTGAACTGGTGTGCGCGATGGATGCCGACACTCTGATCGAAGCAGACGGGCTTCAGCGAATGGTGCGTCCATTCCTCTACGAGACGGACGTCGTCGCGACGGGCGGAACAATTCGAGTCGTCAACGGATCAGAAGTCAAATTCGGCCGTGTCGTCAGGACCGCCGTTCCCACCAGACTGCTGGCGGGGGTTCAGGTCGTCGAATACCTCCGCGCGTTTCTGTTCGGACGTCTCGGGTGGAACCGGCTTGGCGGGAACATCATCATTTCCGGAGCCTTCGGACTCTTTCAGCGAGAGGCAGTGCTGAGCGCGGGCGGCTATCTCCACGATACAGTCGGGGAAGACATGGAGCTGGTGCTGCGCCTGAAGAGGCTCTCGTACGAGCGCGGCGGCCCCGGGAAGATCGCGTTCGTCCCGGACCCCGTTGCATGGACGGAGGTGCCCGAGTCGGCGAAGGTGCTCGGGCGGCAACGCGATCGATGGCATCGTGGGCTGGCCGATGTGCTCTGGAGGCACCGGCGGATGTTCTTCAATCCGCGGTATGGCGTTACTGGTCTCGTCGTTTTCCCGTATTACGCGTTCGTAGAGTTGCTGGCCCCAGTGATTGAGGCAGCCGGCCTGATCGCTCTGGCTCTCGGGCTCGCAACGGGCGCCGTCGACTGGACATTCGCCGGACTATTCTATCTCACGGCGTACGGACTGGGCACGGCTCTCACCGCATTCACGCTGATTCTCGAAGATCTGAGCTTTCACCGCTACGAGACATTCCGCGATCGCGCCCTTCTTTTCTGGTGGGCGCTCGTCGAAAATCTCGGCTACCGGCAGATGACGGTTTACTGGCGACTGCGTGGCCTCTGGAAATTCCTGCGCGGCAAAAAAGACTGGGGCACCATGGAACGAAAAGGCTTCCGTCCCGTGGCGGCGTCGTAACGTGGGCATTATCCCATTGCCTTGCTCAGCGAAAGAATTGCTGCCAATCTCTGGTGAGGGAAAGAAGAGTTCTCAACCGGAGAAACCGATGCTACGCGCTTCCTCGATCATTGTGGCAGGGCTCGCCGCTTCTGCCATCGCCTGCGCGTCGCACCCTCCGTCAACCGAAGTCACCGCCAGCGATTTCGACCTCAATCCGCTAGTTGGTGAGTGGCGCGGCGATTACAGCAGCGCCCAAACCGGAAGACAAGGAACCGTCGCTTTCACGCTCCGCGCGGGTGAGTCCTCCGCTTCCGGTAACATCGTGATGATTCCACGCGCCGACTCGCTGCTGTCGCCAGCCGAGCGTGAGCTCGTGACCAATGTTTCGGCGCCCGGGAGATCGGTGCTCACGATTCACTTTGTCAGGAAGGAAGGCGGCAATCTGAGCGGCACGCTCGAGCCGTACCGGGATCCTGACTGCGACTGCCCGGTCACGACGACTTTTCAGGGATCCTTTCGCGACGCTCGCACGATCGAGGGAACGTTCAGCACCGTTCCGTCCGAGCCGGGACGCAGTGTCACGGGCGGGACATGGAAAGTCTCGCGGGTGAAGCGGCTCTAAATCCCGGGCTCGGACCGGTCAGCAACACCGGCCGCGATCGAGGCGTTGCGGAGCATTCGGAGAATGAAAAACCGTCGCGGCGAAATCGGCATCATCATGATCTCCGGATCAGGCATTGGGCCCGTAACCCTGCGATTGAAGGCCATCAGTCTCTCCTCGTTGCATGCATGCGATTATCACCCGCGGCGGCGTTGCGCTAAATTTGATGCAATCAACTGGAGAACAGGATGCCGAAGACCGGTTCGACTGCACCGCCCGCTCCGCCCAAGAAAAACACCGCCAAACCAGCCGCTGCGGCACCCGTGAGGGGCTCTGCGGAGCCACCTGCCGCTGCTCCGTCAGGGAGCGCGCTCGAGATAAAGGACACCCGCACCAGCAAGACATACAAGGTCCCGGTCGCCGACGGCGCCATCCGCGCGGTCGATCTCAAGAAGATCAAGACGGACGCCCCCGACGATTCAGGCCTCATGAGCTACGATCCGGCGTTTCTGAACACCGCGTCGTGCCGGAGTGCCATCACTTTCATCGACGGAGACAAGGGAATACTCCGCTACCGTGGGTATCCCATCGAGCAGCTCGCGGAGAACGCCACATTCCTCGAGGTCGCCTGGCTGCTTCGCCACGGCGAGCTGCCGACCCAACAGGAGTACGACCAGTTCATCCACGACATCACGTTCCACACCTACGTGCACGAGAACATGCGGAAGTTCCTCGAGGGCTTCCGTTACGACGCGCATCCGATGGCGATGCTCAACAGCTCCGTCGCCGGGCTGGCGGCGTTTTATCCATCGGCGCGCAACATCTTCGACGAGACCGAGCGGAATATCTCGATCATTCGGTTGCTCGCGAAGACGCCGACGATTGCCGCGTTCTCGTACCGCCACGTGAAGGGACTTCCCTTCGTGTATCCGGACAATCGGCTCTCGTACGTCGAGAACTTCCTGTCGATGGTCGCGCGTATGAGTGAGTCGAAGTACGAAGCGAACCCGGTGTTCGCTCGCGCTCTCGAGATCCTGTTCATCCTGCACGCCGACCACGAACAGAACTGCTCGACCAATGCGGTACGCGCTGTTGGCAGCTCGCACGTCGATCCGTTCTCTGCCGTCTCTGCCGGAGTCGCCGCGCTATTCGGTCCGCTCCATGGCGGCGCCAACGAGCAGGTTCTCCGCATGATCAGCGAGATCGGCAGCGTCAAGAACGTCCCCAAATTCATCGAGACAGTGAAGAGCGGCGAGGGCGGGCGACTGATGGGCTTCGGCCACCGCGTCTACAAGAGCTACGATCCTCGCGCCAAGATCGTGAAGAAGCTGGCCGACGAGGTGTTCAAGATCGTCGGCGTCGACAAGGATCTCGAGATCGCACTCGAGCTCGAGCGGATCGCGCTGTCCGACGATTACTTCACGTCGCGCAAGCTGTACCCGAATGTCGACTTCTACACCGGCCTGATTTACCGCTCGATGGCGTTCCCCACCGATTTCTTCACGGTGCTGTTCGCGATCGGCCGCATGCCGGGCTGGCTCGCCCAGTGGGAGGAGATGCTGCTCGACAAGGAGCAGAAGATTGCTCGGCCGCGGCAGATATACATCGGACCGCCGGAAAGGCCGTTCCGGAGCAGGCTCAAGGCGAAGTAGCTCCGTCGAAGTTTAGGCAAATGGCTGTGCCATAGTTTCAGTTGTCGTTAGTTAGCGGTCATACCCTGCTCGACCCCTTCCGCGGCAAGCAGCCCCTTCTTCACTCCCGGTAGCCCACTATATCCGCCGATCGAGCCATCGCTCATCACGACGCGATGGCATGGCACGACGACCGCAACGGGATTCGCCCCGCACGCCTGCGCCACTGCGCGCGTCGCCTTCGGCCGCTTGATCGCCTGTGCGACATCGAGGTAAGAGCGAGTCGAGCCAGGCGGAATCGAAAGAAGCTGGTTCCACACTTCGAGCTGGAAATCGGTGCCCTGCAGATCGAGCGGCAGCGCGCTGTCGAGTTTGCGGCCGGCGATTCGATCCCGGACAGTATCGAGGGCTCCTTTGAGCGCCTTATCGTCGCGCGCTACCTCCGCCTTTGGAAATCGCGCACGCAGGTAGTCCTCGGCGCCCGCGTCGGATTCGCGCAGGCTGACGACACATACTCCTTTGGCCGTTGCCGCGACAAGCACGCTTCCCAGCGGGCTCGCCCCCGTAGTGAATTTGATTTCCATTGTGCTTTCCCCTATTGATGCCAGACAGTATGCTGAGGCGACGCCAACTCTGCCAGTTTTCAACACGGACCCCTCATTCCGCATGTCATCGGAATCTTTCGCCATGACTCTGGTCAGCATGAAGGACGAGCTTCCCCGCCCCGCGATTTCGGCAACATCGACCTCGTAAGGTATTCCCCTATGAGGCGTGCGAGAAACAGGAAAAACTTAGCGGCGATGCGCTGATTTATCCGTTTCTCTCGATGCGGGAGATTTCCAGACGATCATCAATCAACACACTCCACCAATACACCCAATGAAGAATCCCCTTTCGGGAAAAGCGCTGTTACTCAGTGCCACAATCGCCGTTGTGGCCGTCGGAGCCTTTTATTCGTGCACGACGACCTCGGGGGGAAACGACAACGTGTTGGTTGGAGACGCAGCCTCAAAAGTCTACGTCGCACCGGGAAAATACGACGAGTTCTACGCATTCTTTTCCGGCGGATACAACGGCCAGATCATGGTTTACGGCCTTCCCTCCGGTCGCCTGCTGAAATTCCTCCCGGTCTTTTCGCAGAATCCGGAAACCGGATACGGCTATAACGAAGAGACGAAGCCAATGCTCCAGACGACTTACGGGTTCATACCGTGGGACGACGCCCACCACACCGAGCTTTCGCAGACCGACGGAGTCCCCGACGGACGCTGGCTCTTCATCAACGGAAACAACACACCACGCGTGGCGCGGATCGATCTGAAAACTTTCGAGACAACCGAGATCCTCCAGATACCAAACGCCGCTGGCGGACACGCTTCGCCCTTCACCACGCCGAATACCAAATACATCGTTTCCGCGACGCGCTTCAGCGTGCCGATTCCGAACACTGACGTACCGATCGACAGCTACAAGAAAAACTTCAAGGGGACGCTGTCATTCATCACTGCTGATCAGCCCGGCAAGATGGACATTGCGTTCCAGATCCTGATGCCCGGCTTCAACTACGATCTTGGCCACGCAGGCAAGGGCCCCTCCGACGGCTGGTTCTTCTTCACCACCTATAACACGGAGCAGGCGTATGAGAAGCTCGAGCTGAACGCCTCTCAGAACGACAAGGATTTCATCGCCGCGGTCAATTACCGTCTGGCGGAACAATGCGTCGCGAGCGGAAAGGCGAAAAACGCGCCTGCCGACTACTTCCACAACGTCATGGACGAGAAGTCGCGCATTGCGCACTCGGAGAGAAAGAGCGGCGTGAAGATGCTGGCGCCGGAGGACTGTCCCGGCGTCGTCTACTATCTCCCGACTCCCAAGTCGCCACACGGCGTCGATATCGATCCGACAGGGGAGTACATAGTTGCCGGCGGCAAGCTGGCCACCGTAATCCCCGTTCACTCTTTCACCAAAATGCAGCGGGCCATTGCCGACAAGCAGTTCGACGGCGAGGTACAGGGCATCCCAGTCCTCAAGTACAGCTCCACGCTCGCCGGAGAAGTTCAGAAGCCCGGCCTTGGTCCGCTGCACACCGAATTCGACGGAAAGGGCAACGCTTACACCACCATGTTCATCTCGTCCGAGATCGTCAAATGGAAGTTGGGCACATGGGAAGTGCTCGACCGGATGCCGGTCTATTATTCACCGGGCCACCTCATGATTCCCGGCGGCGACAGCAAAAAGCCATGGGGCAAGTACCTGGTTTCACTCAACAAGATCACCAAGGACCGCTATCTGCCCACCGGTCCCGAGCTGGCCCAGTCGGCGCAGCTGATCGACATCAGCGGCGACAAGATGAAGATGCTGCTCGATTTCCCGACGATCGGCGAGCCACACTACGCGCAAGCGATCCCCGCCGATCTGATCAAAGGCAACAGCCTGAAGTTCTACAAGCTGGCTGAGAACACCCATCCATTCGCCACAAAAGCCGAGGCCGATGGTGGGATCAGGCGCCAGGGCAAGAACGTGCACATTACCATGATTGCGATCCGCAGTCACTTCGCCCCTGACAACCTCGAGGGCGTGCAGGTTGGTGACACGGTTTACTTCCACGTCACGAACATCGAGCAGGACTGGGACATAGTTCACGGCTTTGGCGTCCTTGGCGCGGAAAACGCCGAGGTTATCGTCGCTCCGGGGGAGACCCGCACGCTGCGATGGATTCCCAAAACGCCAGGCATCTATCCTTTCTATTGCACGGACTTCTGCTCCGCACTCCATCAGGAGATGCAGGGATACGTTCGCGTCTCGCCGCCTGGATCTAATGTGGCGCTGAAGGCCAACATCAGCGCAAGGGCGGCGTCACAGTCGAAACGCGCCCAAGCGATGCCAAAGCACGATGGCGAAGCGATGGAGAGGGCCAGTGGGAGTCGCTGACCTGCGGACAGTTTCGGGGCAGGGAAAGGTCAGCGCGATCTTCCCCCCAATTGCCGCGGAGCAGGCAGACAAGGTGCGCATCCCGGGCTCGCGCATAGCCATGTCGAAGACGCCGCGAATCCTGGTTATGCTGGCTTCGGTGGTGATGATGGGTGTGTATCTCTTTCCATTGTGGAGCGTGCGCTTGACCGCGCCGCAGTACCCCGAAGGACTCGGAATGCAAATCCGCATCAACACCGTCGAGGGCGCAACCGAAAACGATCTCAACAACATCAACAATCTCAACCACTACATCGGCATGAAGAGGATCGAGCCGGAAGCAATCCCGGAGCTGCGCATCATGCCGTGGATCGTGGCGGTAATCATCGTCACTGGGCTGGCGACCGCAGCACTCGCCAAGCGACAGCTGCTCTATGCGTGGACCGCGGGATTTCTCGCGATCGCCATCATCGGCCTGATCGATTTCTGGAAGTGGGAATACGACTATGGCCACCACCTCGACAACGAGCACGCCATTCTCAAGATCCCGGGGATGACTTATCAGCCCCCATTGATCGGCGCGAAGCAGCTGCTCAACTTCCGCGCGGTATCGTTGCCCTCCCTGGGCGGAATTCTGGTCGGGGTGGCAATGGCGCTTGCCCTGACCGCCGTGGTGCTGGCGTGGCGCGAGCGAAAGTTCGTGCTAGCGCGCAGCTGACGCCCGCGGATCCACCCGCCATCGGCATCGAGCAATGATATCAGCGCCGCGTTTCGGCGCGGCCGCGTTAGTACTTGCGTTGCTGAGCGCAGGTACCGCTGGAGGACAGGCGACTATCACGGTGTCGCCTCATGGCCTGGTCCAGACGCTAACGGCCGCAATCGCAGCCGCATCTCCTCACGCGAAAATCGTAGTGAAGCCCGGCGTCTACCGCGAGCCGACGATCGTCGTGGATAAACCTGTCGAGATCGTCGGCGAGGGATGGCCGGTTCTGGACGGCGCGAGCGCCCGCCAGATCATGACGGTAACCGCGGACAGCGTCACAATTCGCGGCCTGCACTTCGAGCACGTCGGGACCAGCTTCACCGAGGATTGGGCAGCGGTTCGCTTTCAGACTGTTCGTGGCTGCACTATCGAAGGCAATCGGTTCGATGACGCGTTCTTCGGGATCTACCTGGCCAAAGTCAACGACTGCGCGATTCGCGGAAATGTTCTCCGCTCCGGCCGTGGACGCGAAATGAATTCCGGAAACGGAATCCACCTCTGGGCCTCGAACGGAATCACCATCGCGAACAACCGCATCTCGGGCCATCGTGACGGCATCTACTTCGAGTTTGTCCACAACAGTGTCATCAGCGGCAATGTCAGTGAGCTGAACCTGCGCTACGGCCTGCACTTCATGTATTCGGAT
>JAYWBE010000348.1:0-3953 GCA_043781715.1 Gemmatimonadaceae bacterium | reverse complement strand
CGATTGCGCGCTCTGATGGACATCGCCACGACCGATCGAGTCCGAGCGGAACGACGTCGACCCGATCGGCCGGAACGGTGTATTGCGCGACGATCCGCTCTTTGGACCATTCCGAGTCAGTGACGACTCGTTTCGCGGCGTGTGCGGACGCGCGGCTCAGGGTCGCGAACATGGCACTTCTTGCTCCCGTCGAATACTCGGGAAAATCGAGATAGATGACGTCGTGGACCTGGAGCACGAGCGGAGGACCGCCGACTATCGGTCCATAGTAGTTTGCATGGAAGACGTCGCAGCGGTCTCGACGGGTCATGAACGGAAACGCGATCTGGATGCGTGCGGCGGCGGGAATTCGGGGAATACGACGATGAATGAAGTGCTCCTGAGGAAAGCGGCGGCTCACCTCATCGGGGTCGAAGCTGTAGAGAACGTACTCGTGCGTCGGCGGCAACTCGCTGAGGAGATTCATCCATACCGATGTGGTCCCCTGGTGGGGGCCCGTGAGCACGTGTACGTCGAGACCGATTCGCATCAGTAGTAGTACGTTTGCACTGGTGCGAATATAACCCGATGATCCAGAGATCCGCGCGAGGCAGAGGGGCGGTCCGTGCATTAACATACCCTCTCACTTTGTCACCTTTTCCTATCAAATGAGATTATACGCGCCGGAGTTTCGACGCCGTTATGCGGTTGCGTTTGCGGTTGCGTGTTCCTTGATTCGCATCGCGCCACCGCTTCGAGCTCAGACGGGCTCCGTCACAATGCTCGCTTTTACCGCGGGAAGTGAGTACGAGGACTATCTGCGCGTGCTCCAGATCGCCGGCAATGTACCCTTATATCCGTGGTCGATTCGTGGGTTTTCGCGACGCGAGATCGAGCGATTGGCGTTGGCTGATAGCACCGGCCCGTGGTCGCTCAGAAATCGATTCTCAAGCTCCAATCTCTCCCCGGGCCCGCTCACCCTCGGCACGACGTTCAACTCCGCCTACCCGTACGGCGCGAACGACGGGCCTCTGTGGGCTGGTCGTGGCCTGACCGTCGCCGCGAGCGGCGGCCTCAGCGGACACATTGGGCCGCTCTCATTCTCACTCGCTCCGATGGCATTTCGAGCGGCGAACCGACCGTTTGAGCTCTTGCCCAATGGCCAAACGGGAAATCTTAAGTACAATCACGGCACCTTCGCGACGAGCGTGGACTTGCCGCAGCGGTTCGGAAATGCACCCTACTCGCGCCTCGATCCCGGAACGTCCTACGTCCGTTTCGACACGCGATTTATCACACTGGGAGTCTCCACTGCGAACGAGTGGATCGGCCCAGCCACTGAATATCCATTTTTATTGAGCAATAACGCGCCCGGATTTCCTCATCTCTTTGTAGGCACCGGGGACCCGTTGAATGTCTGGATCGGGCACGTGCAGGGTCGTTTGTTCTGGGGAAGACTTGATCAGTCCGCCTATTCGCCGGTGACCGGCTCGACTCACTATCTGTCTGGTGCTGAACCCGGCACGATCCGACTCGCCACCTCGTTGGAGGGCGTGTTTCAGCCTCGCGGGCTGCCCGGCCTGGAGGTTGGGGTCGCCCGTTTTTTTCACGTGCCGAACGCCATCGGAGAGCCGAGCGCAGATTTCTGGAAGAAGCCGTTCTTTGTGTTTTTCACGAAGAACGAGATTGCCCGGGGAGATACGCTGGGCGCCGAGAACCAGCTGGCGTCGGTGTTCTTTCGATGGGTCTTCCCTCACAGCGGGTTCGAGGTCTACGGCGAGCGCGGGTATGAGGATCAGTTCTATGATTTTCGGGAATTCCTCGAGAACCTGGACCACGACCGCGAGTACATGCTCGGATTTCAGAAGGTTTTGCGCACACGGCCGGAGGGGTTCGACGTGCTGAGAGCAGAGCTGATCAACTATCAGCTTTCGACTCAGGCGCGGATACGGTTTGAAGGAGCCGTGTACCTGCATGGCACGCTACGGCAGGGACACACAAACCGCGGGCAACTGCTCGGTGCCAGTGCCGGCGTCAATGCAGCCGCGGCCTCGACAGTGTCCTGGACACGTTATTCCCGGAGCGATCGAACCAGCTTTTCGCTTCGACGCATAGTTCGCGATCAGGAAGGGGACTACTACCTGAGCGGCGTCGTAAATCCGCGCGGCTCGGACGTACTCATTGCCGCGGGACTCGAGCGAATGCATTACGGTGGCATACTCGATCTGGGAGGGAGCATTCAGGCCATGGACGAGCTCAATCGCAATTTTTCCCGGGATGTAGGAAACCTGAATCTCCAACTAATTGTTCGGCTGCATCCCCGGTAATGGCGGCCCCTAGCGTCGGTTGAACGGCGAAAACGTTATCGAAAGCGTATTGTTTCTGATGTCTAACCTGCGGCCGTTGTTTGGACATCCTCCGCCGTTCTGAAAGAAGGGCGTAAACCGGTCTTGCAACGACAATTCCGCGGTGATAGAGCCGAAGCCTCCATCTTTCGCCCCGCGAATCCCGGGATAGATGGTGACGTCCTCACTGCAGTACCCCTCGTAGACCGGGAGGTGCGAATTGTTGTGAACGTCCTGATTCCAGCGGATGCGTCCGGCAAATACCCCAACTCGCCAATCGGGTTTCATGTAGTCCGCGGCAATCCATTGGCTTGATGCTCCAGGTCCGATCGACGCTCCGATAACTTCGCCTCGATTGGTGTAGCCCTGGATAACACGCGTGCTAGTATACCAGGACCCCACCGGCCCGTCCCGAAATGTCGCGCTTTCCTCGAGCTGAGTGATCTCTGATTGGAGCCGGAATGACCCTTCGCGCCAATTCCCTCCTCTCCATTGCAGTCCCACCGTATAACCCTGTGTGTGGTTGGGGGCGGTGAGAAAATCTCGCAGACTCGGCCGAAGCTGCGTTCTCGCCCACTCCCCGTAGACTTCGACTCCATCCGCTGGGAACACCCACCGAGCGAACAGAGAAAAAAGCTGGTCGCGCTGGGTGCGCGTCGTGTCTGGGACGTCACGGTGCGTCCGCGCCAAGACATCGAACCACCTCCACGGCCACTGACCACCACTGGTCGTCGTTCCGTATACCGAACGCGCAAAACCAATACTCAGATTGGGATCCCACCCCGTTTGCAGCGTGGTCGCAATCGCAGCGAAAGAGCGAGTGTTGTTGCCAGGTATCGTGTCGAAGTACGCCGATTCTCTCAGACCCCCGACCAGCCATCGCATTTCGAAATCGCCCAGTCGCGTCGCGATGGGATGGGCGGTCCGCACGAAAAGATGTGGAAACCCTGGCGCATTGTTGCTGAGGACGATGGCGTTCCGAATTCCGGGACCCCACCATTCATTTTCGTTTGAGAAGCCGACCTCCATGCTCCTCACAGAAGTCAACGCAGCGCTCTGCCCCAGGTCGAATCGGCGGATCGGCTTATTCCCGAATCGCATCGGCTGATCGATCGTGAACTGGCCGACGTAGTAGGGGAAGTAGTAAGGGCTGTAACCGGATGGAACGGGAGGATGGTAGAAATCATGGAACAGCGGCCAGTTGGCATTGGCGGAGACGATGATCTCGGGCGCAAAAATGATTCGCAGCCGGTCCCGCTCGAGCCTGAATCCTGTCAGCGTGCGAGTGCTGAGACCTTTCCCGGCCCAGAGCGCGCCGTTGTTCTGGGAGAACGGAAGGGCGGAGTTAGTCACGACCAGGAATTGCGGCGCGACCAATGCGGCCCGCCACGTCCCCGGATTCCCCTGTAAGCGCGCAGTCAGATACGAAGGAGATCTGAGAAGGAGCGATTGACCGCTTGGAACCCCTTCGCGGAGCTGGTATGATCTTTCGCGGTCAATAGTGTCGCTCGTCACCAAGACGAGAGACGAGGACCCAACGCGTCCGGACTCCGGGCGCGCCTCAGGTCCTGCGCTTGGGCTCGGCAGTATTTGCGCGGCGGCCAATCCGGCTCGCGATGCCCACGAGAC
>JAYWBE010000347.1:0-3974 GCA_043781715.1 Gemmatimonadaceae bacterium | reverse complement strand
GGCGCGGAGCGGAGCAAAAACGGTCCAGGATCTTGCCGCGGTTCCCGATCTGCGGCGGTGGCAGATCGAGGAGATGGGGGAAGGTTTTGTCCGAGCGTTGCAGCCGGCGTAGAAAATCCCCGCTCACTCCGGCACCTTGAACAGAAACCGCTGCTTCATCCGCGTTGCCACCGTGCAGTCGCCCAGGTGCGCAGGGTGGTACCGCGTCCGACCCAGCGCATCGAGCACCGACGTCACGAAATCCCGATAATTGGCGCTCACGAGCTCGATCGACTCGGCGGCAATCGTGCCGTCGGAGTCGACGGTGAAAGCAAGAGTCACGCTGTCCTCCACCCCAGCCAGACGTGCGGTGAAGGGATACTTCGCATCTACGCCAGCCGCCGGCATCGAAGCGTAGCTGAATGGCCAGTCGTACCGAGGCACCTTCACCTTGAACAAGTAGCGAACAGCCGGAACCGTGTCCGGCTCCTCCTCCGGACCGATCTGCAGGATGACGGGAATCGAATCGACATCGCCCACGGGTGGCACCAGCTGCGCGCGCGCCATCGATTGCAGCGCGGAATTCACGCTGTCGGCGAAACGCGGCGTCAGCGCCGCATCGACCACAACTATGTCCGACAACCTGCCGTCGTTGTGCGCGGTGGCGTACGCTACCGCCCCCACGCTCAGCATTCCGCCCACGCATCGTGAGCCGAGCGAGTCGCACGGCTCGGAGCCCATCACGACGCTCAGAGGCAAGTTCGCGGGTGCCTTGAAATGAGAGCGGAATCCCTCGACGAACAGGTTCTCGAAGTCGCGTGGCAGCTCTGCTTTTGGATCCTGAGGGGCAACGGTCATTTTGATGATCGTCGTGATCGAATCAGCCGCGTGCAGAGTGTCGAGGCAGCCGATACCGTCGGCGGCGGACCGCCGGGCAGAAGCGGTCTTAGGTTGGGGATTCGTCGCGCAGGCGGCGATGCACACGAGCGGCGCGAGAGTTACCGCGCTGAAATGAAGACGCACCCGCTCAATTGTATCGGGTGACCCTCTCTATCACTAGAAGCCGAGGTAGGCCCTCACTCGCGGTTCCATCTTCTCGGGCGTCCAGAAGGGCATCCAGACGAGATTCACTTCCACCTTCTCCACGCCCGGAAGCTTCCTCACTTCCGTCTCGGCGTTGGTCATCAGCTCCGGACCCGACGGGCACGCAGGCGATGTGAGGGTCATGTCGACCTTTACGGTCGTGCCATCGACGGCGATTCCGTAAACCAACCCAAGGTCCATGATGTTGAGCTGGAGATCTGGATCCTTGACCCGTCGGAGCGCGAGCTTGACCTGGTCCTCGGACACTACCCCGCTCGTGGCAGGGGCTTCAGTAGGAGTTGGGGCAGTTGCTGATTCGTCGCTCATTCAGGATTCCGCGTTGACTACCGAATAATCACCAACTAGACCTCGCCGAAACAAGAGCGGGCACCCTTTCGGCCGCCCGCTGTGTATCCGTTGAACGCAGCTTAACGGCTCTTCTTGGAGGTCCTTTTTGCCGATGCCTTCTTGTTGGAGGCACTCTTCTTTGCCGAGCTGGCGTGGCTTCTCGAGGTGGCGCTGGCGATCGTGTGGTGACGGGATGAGCCGTGGCGGCGTCTCGACGCGCGCGGCGGCGGATTCCAGCCCACTTCGCGGTCAGCGCGGAAGGCTTTGGATCCTGAGGCGAGCTTCGGCCCGTCGAGGACGGCGAGTACCGCCGCATCCGATAGATCGGCGCGGACATCGGAGATGACCTTCGCCGGCCGAAGCGCACGCGCTGCGTGCACGCGGTTGGTGAGAAGGATCACGAACATCTCGCGCTCGGGATCGATCCACATCGAGGTGCCGGTGAATCCGGTGTGGCCGTAGGCGGTCGGTCCGAGGTATCGGCCCGATCCGTAGTCTCCCTCAGCCGTGTCCCAGCCGAGCGCCCGGTGACCGAACGACCTCGAGGTGAAGAGCTCGACGGTCGGCTTGCTGATGATCTGGACGCCGTTGTACTCGCCGCCATTGAGCATCATTTGCGCGAACACCGAGAGGTCGGCCGCAGTACTGAAGAGACCCGCGTGTCCCGCCACACCACCCAGAGCGTAGGCGTTTTCGTCGTGGACCTCGCCTCTCAGCGGGTAGCCGCGGGGCGGGGTGACTTCTGTGGGAGCGATGCGGTAGCGCAGCGAATCGGCGGGACGATACATCGTCTCGTTCATGCCGAGCGGCTCGAACACGCGGCGCGTCAGGAACTTGTCGAGTGGCTCCCCGGATACGACCTCGACCAGGAGTCCCAGAACATCGGCACCGAGATCGGAGTAGATGTACTGGGCGCCAGGACGGCCCTCCAGCGGAGTGCTTAGGACCAGGGCGCGCGCTTCGAGCGGGGTCTGGGCGATGCGCCAGATATCCCTGCCCGCCGGGAGCCCCGAAGTGTGGGTGAGGAGCTGGCGCACGGTGACCTTGTCCTTGTCGCCGCCCCCGAATGTGGGGATGTAGTTAACGACCGGGTCGTCGAGCCCGATCTTCTTTTCGTCGTAGAGAATCATGATCGCCGTAGTGGTGCCGACGACCTTGCTCAGGGATGCCACGTCGTAGATCGTGCGCTGGGCATCGACCGCCGTGCTGTTCTCGCTCCAGGAGAGCTTGCCGAAGCCTCTCTCGAATACCGCCGCTCCCTTTCTGCCCACGATTACCGAGGCGCCGGGGTAGCCTCCAGCTTTGATTCCGCGCTCAACGACACGCTCGATCGCGCCGAGACGGGTGCTGGACATCCCAACCGAAGTCGGTGACTTGACCGGGAGGCCATCGCCTGCTCGGGTCATCGTCAGAGCAGTAAGAATGACTCTAAGCAACGCTAACTCCTTGAACTACTGTAATTTATACCCTCCGCGAAGGCCGAAGTTCCGACCCGGCCGGCATAGAGACCCGCTGCTCCCCGGGAGCGGCGTGGCGTACGCTTGCAAACGATTGCATAGAGGGAAAGTCACCGGTTCTCAGAGGAAACGTTAGTCAGATGTGCAGTGACTAATCAAGAGTCCGAGATGCCATTCGATCAGCTCGACCTCAAGCGCGCGATTGCCGGCGACGAGAGGGCGATGCAGCGGCTTTGGTCGCAGCATGCGCCTCACATCGACGCCGTCGTTCGCAGGCTGTGTGACGATTCCGAGCTGGCCGCTGACATCTCGCAGGAGGTCTGGATGCAGATCTTTCGGGCACTCCCAAGCTATCGGGGCGACTCGCTGTTCGGAACATGGGCCCACCGCATCGCGGTGAACCGCACTCTGAATGCATTACGCAAAATCAGGCGCATTGCGAAGCTGGAAGTGGACATCGAAGACGATTCCGCGATGACCGAGCAGGATAGCGACCGGACATTCATGGCGGAGTCGATCGAGCAGGCGATGACCAAGCTGTCGCCCGGGGCCAGGGCGGTGTTCGTGCTTCATGACATCGAAGGGTACACGCACGGCGAGATCGGAGAGGAGCTCGGAATCACATCGGGCGGATCGAAATCGCAATTGTTCAAGGCGCGCGCCAAGCTGCGAAAGCTGCTCGCGCATCTAGTGGATGAATCATCAACCGTCGCAGTAAAGGGGAAGGGACATGTCGCACCTGTCTGAAGAGCAGCTGGAGCAGATCATCGCCGCGGAGCGCTCGCGCGAGCTGGCACCGCTCAACGAGTGGCGAACGATCGCCGCGAGAGCGCGAGAGGAAGGTCTCATTCGCGAATCACAATCGTCGCGAAGGTGGGCTTCCAGCCAACCGTGGCTGCAGTCCGCCGCGGCGGTACTGCTCCTCGTCGGCGGAATCGCGATTGGCCGGGCGACGATAGCGTTGCCGAGCGCAGTCGAAGGCTCGTCGGTCAACGCGACGCCGCCAGCGACGACGGCTTCGACTGCCGGCGCGAACGGGTCATCCGGTTCGGTCCCGAGCAATGCGACCTTCGCGTCCGTGGACGAGGCGTCGGCCACGCTCAATCA
>JAYWBE010000346.1:0-3979 GCA_043781715.1 Gemmatimonadaceae bacterium | reverse complement strand
ACTTCGAGTTGTGCCTGCGCCTGAGCGCGCCGGATCTGGCTGGCGGTGCGCTGCTCCCGAGCTTCGTCCTGCGTCTGCTCGGCGGTAGAGAGCATCTCTCGCGCGGCCGCGACAGCGGCTTCGCGCTCCGCGATCCGGGCTTCGATCTCGCGGGCGCTCGTCGCGACCGTTTCGATTCGCGTGATCGTGGCCGCTACACGCTCGGTCAGTCTTTCAATCAACGCCCGCGCTTCCGCGGCCTCCCGGGCGGCGCGCTGGTGCTGCCTTGCGAGCGAGGCGGAGCGATCGGCAGTGTCCGCGTTCTCGCGCGCTGCCTGTGACGCCGCCTCATGCGCGACAATCGCGGCGCGTTCGGCCGATGCTAGAGCTGCGCGCTCAGACTCGGCAACCGCGATGGCGCCGTGACGGGCGGCCGCGCTGTTTGCTGCGGCCTGCTTCAGCTCGGTGATCTCGGCGCGGCGGCGAAGAGGTCCGGGCCCCGATTCCGCCGCCGGCAGCCAGATCGCACCGCGTGCGTCAACGAATGCAGTCCCGCTTTCCATCGAGGTCACACGCCCAAGCAGCGAGCGTACCCACCCGCTCGCCGGCAACGTCGACTCGACGAGCGCCGCAAGGCCTGACGCGCCCTCGGGGATTTCAGGCGCTTCGCCATTTGCGGAGTTGACGGGCAGCAGCAGCAGCGGTCCTGGCGCGGTCGAAGCGTGCCACGCGCGTACGGCCTCAGCCACGGCTCTGTCGCGAACGAGTACGGCATTGACCGTCGGGCCCAGAAACCGCTCTACAAGCGCGGCCGAGTTTGCGTCGGCGCTCATGAAATCGCTGAGCGGGCCGAGTATTGCGCCTTCGCCGAAAATGCCACGCTCCTTGAGGAGCCGCGCCGCCGCCGGCGCCAGACCGACGCGCTCTCTCTCCAGCCCCTCGAGCGCGTTGAGCTTCGCGCTCAAAGCCGTGTGCAGCTCGTCGGCGCGCAGCAGCTCCGAGCGCGCCGCGCTCTCGCGCTCACGCGCCTGGTGGTGCGCATCCCGCGCGTCGTCGTCGGTGCTGGTCGTCTCCGCGACGCGTGCCGCCGCGATCGCGGCCGCATCTTCCGCTGCCGCCAGGTCCCGGCGCGCGGTTTCGGTCGCGTCGAAAAGGTGCATCTGCTCGGTTTCGAGCGCCGATGTCCTCACGGCGAGCTCGTCACGCTCGCGCTCCGCGCTCTGGTGGTCGAGATCGGCGCGGTGCAGCTCTTCACGCAGCTCGCGGAGCGCCCGCTCACCCTGCTCGAGGTTGAAGCGCGCGGTACTGAGACTGGCGCGCACCTCTTCCTCTCGGCGCGCGTGAGCGCTCAGAGCCTCGTCGGCGGTCTGGAGGGCAGCTCCGAGCTGCGCGAGCTCTCTCGACGCACGCTCCAGCTCGCTGCTAACGCGACCCGCAATCGCGTCGCCTTCGCGGCGCTCCTCCTCGGCGCGCTCGCGACGCGACATGGCGTTCCGCAATCTCTCTTCGGCCACCGCGATTTCGCCCCGCAGGGCCTGGGTGCTCTCGCGCTGGTCCGAGACCAGTCTCGCCAGCTCGGTGCGGCGCGCTTCGCCGCTCGTTCTCTCACTCAGTGCCGCGTCGCGCGAAGCTTGCGCGCTGCGGAGACGGTCCTCCTCGGCGGGGACTTCGGTGCGGAGCAGCGTCACGCGCTCCTCGAGACGCGTGAGCTCGCCGCGCCACGCATCCATCTCGCGCGACGCGTGAGCGACCTCGAGCGTGAAGCGACGGGCCGTCAGCTCGGTATGGCGCTCGGCGCGCCTTCTCTGCCGCGACAGGGAGCGAACCTGGCTCTGCACTTCCCCGATCAAATCGTCAATGCGGCCGAGATCCGTCGTGGTCTCCTCGAGACGTCGTTCGGCGCTCCGCTTGCGGTCGCGATACAGCCCGACTCCCGCCGCTTCCTCGAACAGCTCTCTCCGATCATCGGGCCGGTCGCTCAGCAGCGCGTCCACCATCCTCGCTTCGATCACGACACCCGAATCGGCGCCGAGCCCTGTGCCGCGGACCATGTCGTGTATATCACGAAGACGGCACGCCGCGCCGTTGAGGAAATAGTCGCTCTCGCCCGACCGGCTCAGGCGTCTTGTGATGACGACTTCGCGGAAAGGGATGTCCAGCGCGCCATCGTCGTTCTCGAAGTGCAGCGAGACTTCCGCGAGGTTGACGGCCCGGCGCGCGGACGATCCTTGAAAAATCACCTCTTCCATCTTGGCGCCGCGAAGCGTGCGGGCACGCTGCTCGCCGAGCACCCACCGCACGGCATCGGAGACGTTGGACTTTCCGCAGCCGTTTGGGCCTACGATCGCCGTCACGCCCGGCTCGAACACCATCTCGGTGTGATCAGCGAACGACTTGAATCCGTGAATCTCGAGCTTCGATAAACGCACTAAGGCGCTCTCCCGGTTCGGTAAACGAGTACAGGATTCAACCCCGCACCGCGCAGTGTCCTGACAAGGCCGGCCGACTGATCTGCCCTCGCGAAGGCGCCTGCGTAGATCAGCGCGCCTCCGTCGTCCTGCATCAAAGCGTAGACCGACAGCCCGCGAGCCGAGTATTTCTCGACAGCCGCGTGAAGTGCATCGACAATGCCGCCCTGACTGGGGACACTGTCGACGACGAGCGCCAATGGCGTCGTCGTGACGCTCCCGGCGGAATCCGTGAGGACGCCAGAGTTCCGCAGAGCGAACAGCAATGAGTCAGCCTGATATTTCCTGGTGTAGGCGCCCGCGGTCACCTTGTACCATGTAGATCGCTCCGGGTCAATTGGAACAGGCGACACGGCGGCGGCGGGAAGTGCCGCACCATTTTTCCTGACGAACAAGTTAGCACCTTCGGCAGTGTTTGCGACTAGCATTTCCACTGTGAAAGCTGCTGCCGATGCCGAGTCATTGACATTTGTGGGTGGGGCGACGTGAAGCGTCTCCGGAGCCGGCCGCGGCGGAGGAGGAGTGGGAGCGGGCACCGGCTTTGCCGCCACGGGCACGGGCGCGGGCAAACGCGCGGACTGTCCGACCCGAGCCAGCATGAGCGCTAACCCCAATGACGCGATCAGGACAAACACGATGACGCCGAGCACAGGGTAGAACCACCGCTGCTGCTTCCAGCTGGCAGCGCGTGCGGTGATCCTATGCAGCGGAATCTTAAGCGTGGGCGTGGGCGATGCGACCCGCGCGAGCAGCAGCGCGGCCGGCGCGGCCGGGAGATCCGCGTCCTTGACCAGCACCGCTCCGTCAATCTGGTCGATGAGTTCGCCCAGTCCACGTGACTCGCTGGGTGCGACCAGAAGGAGAAGCGCGCCCGCCTCGGCGAAGCCGGCGGCCAGTTTTGTCCACCTCGCACTGCGGAAGATTTCCTCGTCGATCAACGGATCGGTTCCGCTCGGCATGATGTACAGGTTTTCGGCCCCTTCCACCGCGTAGCCGATCTTGTTGAGCGACATGCCATAGAGAAAGCTGTCGGTAATGCCGTGGGGATCTTCGTCCCTCACGAGAGAGCGCAGGGAGGGGATGTCGCCGACCAGATCTCCAACGACGACGCGTCTATGGGTTGCCTCGGCCCGGGCGATGCCGAGTGCTACGTGGGCTGCGGCAACAGAATCGGAGGAGGTCACGACTACGGCGGAATAACTGCCCAACAGTGATGCGATCTGCCGTCCGGCGTCTTCCCAAGCTACTGGACGTCCGCCGGAGACAGGCGAGTTCAAGGGGAGCCCTCGTAGATCCAGTACTCTCGCCTCGACGCGCGGCCTATCCTCTCGGCTTCCTCCTTCGTCGCGAACGGTCCCATTACCACGCGGAAAATCGGCGAGCCCCCGGTGTTCGTAGACACGACGTGCGCGGAATTTCCGCCGACCTTGATGGCGTTCGCGAGCTGCTGCGCCTTGTCCTCGGTGAGGAGCGCCGCAAACGAGACGGTGAATCCGGTCGAGGGCGGCTTTGCTGCCGGAGGAACGCCGGCC
>JAYWBE010000345.1:0-3987 GCA_043781715.1 Gemmatimonadaceae bacterium | reverse complement strand
TCGAGGTCGAGCGAATCTCGGAAGGACAGCGCTTCACCACTCGACTTCTGTCGGAACAGCGCGACGCGAGCCGGCTTCCTTCCTAGTAGTAGGATCGGTGACTTAACTGCAACTGAAGACTACCTGCCAAGGGCGATGGGCGAGCCGGCCCGCGGCCGCGGGCTAGACTCGAATGCACTGATGTACAGCCCGCAGCCTCCGCCGGCCCGCCGGCAGCCCCCGGCAGGTAGTCTTCAGTTGCTTTTAGGTGCCAGAGCCGCGCCTTTGCTTGATCGGCCGCATGCTCTTGTCGAATCCCGAGCGGAGGCACCGCGCTTGCACGATGGAGGGAATCAGAATGAAGGCCGGCGATTTCACGCGTCCAATCAACGCCATCGCGCTTCTTTGTACGCTGAAGGCACATGCCGTCGCGATATGGATGCCGAGCGACACTGCCCGCGTGCGCGAAGCGTGCAGCGGAAAGTGACAGCGGTTGCCTGTCTCTCAATTATTGCCGCGACGGGCTGCAGGGACAGCGCGTGGACTCCCATGGGGAGCGCGGAAGTCGTGCTGTCGGAGATAAGACTCGGTGGTGCGACCGAAGTCTCGAAGCGAATCGATTCCGACGAGAATTTTGGGCGCACTGTAATGAGCGGCATCGCTACCGGCGATAGCGTGTGGCTCCAGGTCGCCGACAAGCTCACCCCCGCTTCTGCCGCCGCCGAGGCCACGATGTCCATTGCACTGGCCTCCGCCCTGCCCCACTCGCCCGACAATGTTCTGGCGCTCGTCGGCGACAAGTATCCGGTTGAGGAGGTGTGTGGGATCCCGTTTCTCAAAGGCGATTCCGCACTCGTGACCACCTACCATGATGTGGCGATCGCCGCGCTTGCTCGGGTGCGGACGGTCTCGTTGTCACCCACGCGCGATGCCTGCCGCGCCGCCCTCGACCATGCGCGCGACCGCCGGCTCGAGCGAATCAACCCGTCCTACGTCGTAAAGAATAAGCCAGTTCCGCCGCCGCGCCGGCCCCGCAAGAAGGCGGTCAAGCCACCCCAAATCGTTACTCCGCAAGACACTAGCTCGTCCCGTTGACGCACCGAACAACACCCCGACTATCCGGGATGACTTCGCTGCGCAACCGGAATTAGCGTCTGACCGGCGGCCGATCGGCCCGGCACGGGCGCTTCCAATGACCAGGAGTTGTTTTGAAGCGTTCTCTTTTCGCAGCTGCCCTCACGGGCATGGCGCTTGTCTCGCTCCCATTTGCGGCGCGCGCTCAGGTGTCGACGGTCGCAAAGCCGGTACAGTTCGGTATCGCCGCTGGAGCGGCGCTCCCGATGAGCGACCTGTCTACCGCCTACCAGACGGGATTCAATGGTACTGTAACCGTCGGGTTGCATCCGCAGATGATTCCACTCGGAATCCGGGTCGACGGCGCGTACAACCAGTTCTCCGCCAAGAGCGGAACGATTGGTGGGAACGTCCACTTTACGAGCGTGACTGGCAATCTAGTGTACAGCATGCCCTCTGAGACGGTGGCTCCTTACCTAATCGGTGGCGCGGGCGTGTACAACACCGCGATCAACATCCCCGGGTTCGGCAGCGGATCGTCCAACAAATTCGGCTGGAACCTGGGCGGCGGCATCAAGATGCCACTGAGTGGGTTCGACACGTTCCTCGAGGCTCGCTACAACCAGGTTCAAGGAAACGGCGGATCGCTGAAGTTCATTCCGATCACCTTCGGAGTAATGTTTTAGGGGCTTTCCTCCATGCGGCTGTAAAAGAAACGGGAGAGGGCAAGCAGCCCTCTCCCGTTTTTGCTTTGCTCCCCTTCAACCGGCCGGCCGAAAGAGCGATACTCAATGCAGAATCGCTCTTTCATCCCTGCTGACCCTCGATTGAATCCGGAGCTGGATGCGCATTCTCGTGGTCGATGACGACAAGGCGCTACTCAAGCTGATCGCCCGCGTGCTCCGCGACGAGGCCTACGCGGTAGACACGGCGTCGACCGGCGAGGAAGCACGGACGCTCGCGCTGGTGAACGAGTACGATGGAATAATCCTCGATCTCCAACTGGGAGACCGTCACGGGTTCGAGATTCTCCAGGAGCTGAGGCGGAACGGGCGACCCACGCCCGTGCTTCTCTACTCGGGGCGCGCCGACACGGAAACGATCGTCCGCGGCCTCGACGCCGGTGCCGATGACTACGTCGTCAAGCCGGTCTCGAACGAGGAGCTGAGGGCGCGTGTACGCACCCTCATCCGGAGAGGCGCCGGAAGCTCACGTGTCGGCGAGCAGGCCAATGTGGGCAATCTCACCCTAAATCGCCTGACCCGCCGCGTCACGTGCAACGGCAAAGAGGTCAGCCTTACCTCCATGGAGCTGAAACTCCTCGAGCACCTCATGCTGCGAACCGGCGAGACGGTGACGAGGAGTGAGCTGCACGACAAAGTTTGGGACATGCACTTCGATCCCAGCTCGAATGTCATCGATGCCCACGTCGCCCGATTGAGGAAGAAACTGCAAAAGTCCGGGGCCTCCGCGGCCATCACAACGCGTCGCGGGATCGGGTTCGTGCTAGAGCCCATAACTCCTTCTTCTACCACCACTTGGCCCATAGGGGAACCGTGACAATATAGTCATAGTCGCTTAACAAAGCCGTCACAGAGGGGGGTGCATATTGTGCCAAAGAAATCACCCTGGATGAGCTCCGGCTCGTCATTCGCAGAGGCTTCGTTAAATGGTTCGACTTCGCGGGATGTGGACTGGACTCGTACTTGGAAGCGCACTCGTCTCGCGCCTGGCAGTCGCTCAGAACGTGTCCTCGGTCAGCCTTACCCACATGGTCAGCGTCACCGTTCCCCCCCGCGTCAAGGTCCAGGTAAGCACCTTCGCTCCGGCAGCACAGAGCGCGGTGAGCATTTCCTCAGTGCAGTCGACGACTGATGGCCTCGCACTCAGCATCCGCGCCACTCAGTCGTGGACGCTCTCGATCGGTTCAGCTGCCAAGTCGTCGAAGCTTAAATGGTCGCATGATCAGGCCTCGGGCTTTGCCAAGATGGGCGGACGCGATGTGATCGTCGCCTCGGGCACGAATGCGCAGGGAGCCACCGCCACCACCGTCTTCTTCCGCGACGCAGCCGCGAATGGGTCTTCAGATCGTAGCAGCACAGAAGGATCAGACACGGTAATGCTAACCGTAACTGTGCAGTAAGATCGGAATGGATGCGGGTGGCTTGCTCCGAGCTTCCACCAGCCCACCCATCGAGATCTGGTTCGCTCTCAAAACTCCAAGAAAAAAACGCACCCTGGGTCGGGGTGCGTTTTTCTTGTCGGTGGGGCGGCTGCTAACGCGTGAAGAACGAGAGGCCGATCAGGACGCCAATCAAGTTGGATCCGCCACCACTGAAACCATGAGCGTAGTTTGCTTCCATGCGCGTCGCGAGGCGGCGATCCGCGAACGGAAGTTTGAGCCCGAAGCCGACGCCCGCGTATCCGCTGTTGTTGTTCCCCCCCGGGCCTGACACGTTAAGGCCGGAAACCCCCAAGAAGGGACGCAAGTAGAGACCCTTGCCGACGCGATCGCCGGCCGGCTGAAATAGAACGCCGGCTTCGAGCGAGTACGCCGTGACCGAAACCCCGCCACCACTCGCCGAATTGATGCTGACCCGCGGCTCGATCTCGACGTTGTTGCTCAGGAAGTAGCCGAGGCGGAATACCTGCGTGGGAAGCGAAACAATCGTGGTTTTCGGATTGTCGAGCCCAAAGGTTACCCCGCCGTCGATTCCGAGCTCGATCGGCCCGGAATCGCGGTGAGATGCGCGCTGCGCTTCCGCCGCGGGGGCAATCAGCGCCACTGCGAGCGCGCCGAGGATCAAAAATCTTTTCATCATGAGAGAGGGGGAAGTGTTGGAATGGTCGGACCGTTCGATCCGTCCGATATCTCGGATCTCGGCTTTCTGACGATCGGGCCGCCCGGACTATCACAAATCCGCTACGGTCCCA
>JAYWBE010000344.1:0-4000 GCA_043781715.1 Gemmatimonadaceae bacterium | reverse complement strand
CCGACGCAAGTAGTCGCCCCGAAACCGGGCGCGACTCCGAAACCCTCGGGCGCCGGCGCTCCCGGGATCACGCTGCTCCCTGGTCAGGGCGAGCGCGCGGTCTCGTCGCAGCTCGAGAAGACGGCCGCGGAGTGGCGCGAAAAGCTCGGACCCGTGAGCATCACGCTTCCGCCGTCGGCGGTGCGGTACACCCAGACGATGCGCGCTCAGCTCGCGGACATTCTCATCAATCGCGATGGCGCGGCGATCCAACCGGGCTCGCGCAGCTACTCGCGCTCGTGGATCCGCGACGGCTCGCTGACGTCGACCGCGCTCTTGCGACTAGGCCACGACCAGGACGTGAAGGATTTCATCGATTGGTATGCTCCTTACCAGTACGAGAACGGCAAGGTCCCGTGCTGCGTCGACGAGCACGGCGCGACGCCGGTGCCCGAGAACGACAGTCACGGCGAATTCATTTATCTGGTGGCCGAGTACTATCGGCACACCGGAGACAAGGCGGAGCTGGAGAAGATGTGGCCGCACGTCGCCAAGGCGGTGGCGTACATGGATTCTCTTCGCCACGAAAGAATGACGCCGCAGTACACGGTTGGCGCTAACAAGCCGTTCTATGGATTATTGCCGCAGTCCATAAGTCATGAAGGCTACAGCGCGAAACCGATGCATTCCTACTGGGATGATTTCTTCGCGCTGAGGGGCTTCAAGGACGCCGCGTTCATCGCCAAGGAGCTGGGCAAGCCCGAGGCGGCGAAGTTCGCCGAGATCCGGGGCAGCTTCCGCGCGAATCTGTTCGAGTCGATCCGTCAGGTAGTGATACTGCGCAAGATCGACTACATCCCCGGCTCGGTGGAGCTCGCCGATTTCGATGCAACGTCGACGACGATCGCGGTAAGCCCGGGTGGGGAAGCGGGACGTCTTCCCGGTCCGCTGCTCGCGCGCACGTTCGACAAGTATTTCCAGGAAGCGCGCCTCCGGCGCCTTGGCATTAAGGCATGGGACGCCTACACGCCATATGAGCTGCGCACGGTGGGCACGCATATCCAGCTGGGCCAACGCGCCCGAGCGCATGAGCTGCTTGACTTCTTTTTCACGGGTCAGCGACCCGCGGCATGGCATCAGTGGGCGGAAGTGGTTTACCGCGACCCCAAGACGCCAAAGTTCATCGGCGACATGCCGCACACGTGGGTGGGCAGCGACTATATCAGAAGCTTCCTCGACATGCTCGCGTACGAGCGCGAGAGTGACAGCAGCCTCGTGATCGGGGCCGGCGTACGTGATGAATGGGTTAAGGAACAGCCGGGCATCAAGGTTTCGAATCTCAGCACCGAGTACGGTCCGCTGAACTACGACATAAGTAGCCTCGGCAAGGTCGTCACTATAAACCTGCGGACCGGAATCAGGATGCCGCCGGGCGGGATCGTGATCTACAGCCCGCTCGATCAGCCGATCCTGTCTGCGGCAGTCGACGGGGTTCCAACCGCGGTTCGGGGGGCGGAAGTTCGTGTCCACAAACTCCCATCAATCGTCACGATCCGCTACGCAAAGTGATGCGGCCGACCGCCTGCAGACGAGCCGAAGTGGGCGCTCCTAAAGATCTCTGGAGGGAGGCGAGAGCTCCCGTAGAGGATACCCTCGCCGACCACGTACGAGATGCAAATCGAAGGGCCCTACTTCGTGAGTATCGCGCCCTTGGTTCGAATCACGTCGGCGTAGTAGCGGCCGGACGATTTGATCGTGCGCTGCTGCGTGGAATAATCCACGTGCACGATGCCGAAGCGCTTGGAGTAGCCGTGCGCCCACTCGTAGTTGTCGAGCAGCGACCACGCATAGTAGCCGCGGAGATTCGCGCCCTTTTCCATCGCCTCGTGCGCGGCGCGCAGATGCTGGCGGTAGTAGTCGACGCGCAGAGGATCCTCTACGCGGCCGTCGATTGTGTGCGGCGGGTCGTAGAACGTGGCGCCGTTCTCGGTGATATAGATCGCCGGCTTGCCGTAGCGCTCCGTCACCCACAGCAGAACCTTGGTCAGCGCCTCGGGAAAAACTTCCCACTTCGTATCGGTTTCGACGTGCTGCGGCTGCGGCACGTGCTTCGTTTTCAGCGGCAGATGGTCCGGATGGTACTGCTCGACTCGGCGCGTGTAGTAGTTGACGCCAAGAAAGTCGATCGGCTGCTTGATCAGCCGCATGTCATCGTCCGACCACTCCGGCCACGCCTCGCCGAAGATCTCGCGCATCTCTTCCGGATAGCGGCCAAGAAAGACCGGGTCCAGGTACTGCCGGTTCATGTACGCATCGGCGCGCCGCACCGCCGCGAGATCCTCCGGAGAATCCGACGCCGGATACTTGGGCTCCAGATTGACCGTGATGCCGATCTTTCCCTTCTTCGCGGCCTTGGTGGAGCGGAATCTCTCGACCGCCATGCCGTGCGAGCGGAGGAGATTGTGGGTCGCGATCGGCGCCTCGAACAGATTCGAGTGGCCGGGCGCGAGCACGCCCGACAGATATCCGCCGTCGGTGACAACCCACGGCTCGTTGAGCGTCGACCACATGTCTACTCGGTCGCCCAACGCATCGAATATTGTCGTAGCATAGTCGCCGAACCAGTCGGCGATGTCGCGATTGAGCCAGCCGCCGCGGTCGTCGAGCGCTTCGGGGAGATCCCAGTGGTAGAGCGTTACGTTCGGCTTGATCCCGCGCTTGAGAAGCTCATCGACCAATCGCGAATAGAAATCGATACCTTGTTTGTTGACGGCCCCGGTACCCCGCGGAAAGATGCGCGCCCACGCGATGCTGAACCGATAGGCGTTCGTTCCCAGCTCGGCCATGATCGCGACATCGTCCTTGTAGCGCCGGTAATGGTCGCAGGCTACGTCGCCCGTCTGGTCGAGCCAGGTGTTGCCCGGAGTGTGCGAGAAGCGGTGCCAGATGCTGCGCCCGGCGCCGTCGGCGGTTGGAGATCCTTCAATTTGGTACGCGGAGGTCGCTGTTCCCCACACGAAATCATCGGGGAAACGGTAGGAATCACTCATGCAGTACGTGCGGCGAGGACGGGAGAGGGACGGGGGGCGAGAAAATGGCGCGTGTAACGCTCAACGGCGTACGTAAAATCTACAATGAAGGGACCGCGCAGGTAGCGGTTGACCGCGTCGATCTCGACGTGAAGGATGGCGAGTTCGTTGTTCTCGTCGGCCCATCGGGATGCGGCAAGAGCACGACCCTTCGCATGATCGCGGGCCTCGAGTCGATCAGCGCCGGCACCGTGAAAATCGGCGATCGTGTCGTCAACGACGTGCCTCCCAAGGCTCGCGACATCGCGATGGTCTTTCAGAACTACGCCCTCTATCCGCACATGTCGGTGCGCGAGAATCTGGGATTCGCGCTCAGGCTCAGGAACATGCCACCGGCTGATATCGACAAACGAGTTGAAGCTGCCGCCGCCACGCTCGGGCTGGAAGATTATCTGGACCGCAAGCCGCGTCAGCTCTCCGGTGGCCAGCGTCAGCGCGTCGCGCTCGGCAGAGCGATCGTGCGGCAACCCCAGGTATTCCTGTTCGACGAGCCGCTCTCGAATCTCGACGCGCAGATGAGAGTCTCGATGCGCCGAGAGATCGCGCGCCTGCACCAGGAGCTAAAGGTGACGATGATCTACGTCACTCACGATCAGATCGAGGCGATGACGCTGGGGGACAGGATCGTGGTGATGAACAAGGGTCACGTGATGCAGATCGACACACCGATCAACCTCTACGAAAAACCAAAGAACAGGTTTGTAGCCGGTTTTATCGGCAACCCGGCGATGAATTTCGCGAACGGCACGATCGAAGACGGCGGCCCGTCGCGCTTCGTTGCCGAGGGCGGGGAGTGGGAGATCAATCTCCCGTCGCGCGTGTCCGCTCCACTCGGCTCAGCGCGTGGGCGCGCCATCACGATGGGAATTCGACCGGAGGACGTCTCGATAGTTGCAGGGCCGCGCGCTGCTCCGGCGACCGCGACGGCGCGA
>JAYWBE010000343.1:0-11948 GCA_043781715.1 Gemmatimonadaceae bacterium | reverse complement strand
AGTTACGTGCTCACGGTGGGGCGCCGATCGGGAGTCGTCGAGCGCTACGCCATCACTTCGGTAGATCGCGACGCAATTCGCGCGATCGTTTCACGACTGCCACGCGACGTGATCACCGCGCGGAACGAAGCCCGCAATGCTTTCGTCAAGAACCAGACGATTCTAGGCCTTCTGGCGTACGGACCCGCGTTCGCAGGCGCCATCTCCGACAACGGTGCTGGAGCTACCGCGGGATATCTAGTCGTGGCGGGCGGAAGCTTCTTCGCCGCGTCGGAGATCTCGCGGAGAACGTTCATCTCTCGCGCGCAGAGCGACCTCGCCTTCAACATGGGGCACAACGGAGCACTCGCCGGCTGGGCGACCATGTACGTGTTCGACCAGGGCGATCGGACCCAGTCTGCCGGGGCATTCGTCGGTGGACTGACGGGAGCAGCCTTGGGATTGAGCGTCGGCCGCAATATGACCGAAGCCGACGCCGTCGGATCCGCATTCGGTTCCGACATGGGTGCGCTCATTGGCTGGGGTACGATGGAGGCAATAAGGGGAAGGGACACGTGTACTCAAAACCCTGATCCCTTCCTTGGCCCGAGCTGCACGCGCGCGCTCTCGAATCGCGCCGAGGTGGCGACGATTCTTGCCTCTGGCATCGTCGGCTATCCGCTCGGTCTGCTCTATCCGCGCAACGCGCGCTACCATGTCACGCCGGGTGACATACAGACGCTATGGGGCACTGCGCTCCTCGGCATGGCGACGACGGGCACATTTCTGGGCGCAAAAGCCAGTGGGCGGGCGGTCGCTGCGTCGTTGACGACAGGCGGGGTTCTCGGGATTATCGCCGGTGACCGGTTCCTGGTTCAGCGCTTCGATCACAGTCGGACCGACGGCGGACGCGTTGTCCTCGGCACCGCCGCGGGTGGATTGATGGGGGCCGGTGTCGCTGTCCTCTTTAACAGCGACAATCCAAGTCCGCATCTCGTACTCGGGCTCGCCACGGTCGGCGGTCTGGCCGGAATCATCGCCACGGAGCGCTATCTGGACCCGGCGTCCGACGCCGGACCTCCGCGGTTTCGTGTAACTTTTAATCCGGCGAGCATCGCGCTCCTGGCGGCCCGCACTCCGGGGAATCATTCCCTACTCAATGTGAGGTTCTAGTGGACACCACGACGACACTCACCTTCAGCGACAGAATGCAGGGCAGCCTCGAGCAGCTCTATCGCTACGTTCCTGCGCTCTTCGGCGCGCTGGTCATCCTCTTTGCCGGCTATCTCCTTGCGAGACTGCTGGAGAAGGGAACCGACCGCTTGATGAAACGGATCCATCTCAACCAGATCCTCGAGCGGGGCGGCGTGATGGAGGCGGTGGAGCGGTCGGGCTCGCGCGTGAACCCGACACGCGTCGCGGGAAGTCTCGTCTTCTGGTTCGTGATGTTCGCGGTGATGCTCGTCGCCGCCAACGCGCTGGGACTCCAATCGCTCGCCAACGTCTTCTCCGAGCTCGTGAGCTACATCCCGAGCGTCATCGCCGCGATCGTCATCATGATCGTCGGCATTGTGCTCGGCAGCTTCGTCGGCGGTCTGATCATGGCGTCGGCGGGCGGACTCCACGGCGGACCAACACTGGCGCGCGTTGGAAAAGGTGGCGTCGTATTGCTCGCCGCCTTCATGGCGTTGCAGGAGCTGGGAGTCGCCACGGAGATCGTTACGACAGCGTTTGCAATTCTGTTTGGTGCGATTGCTCTGGCGCTCTCGCTCGCGTTCGGACTGGGCAATCGCGAGCTCGCCGGCGAGGTCACGCGCAAATGGTACGGGCGCTACAAGGAAGAGCGTGACAACATCGAGCGCGAGAATCGCGAGCTCGACAGGGCCGAGGGAATTGCGACGACCGAAGAGTACGTGAGACCCACCTACGGCATTCGCAACACCGGACCGCACGACGTAGTTCGCCCGCCCGAGTGAGCTCACCCGCCGCGGCATCACCAGGAGTGACGTCCGCGACAAGAGAGCTCGTGAGAGCGCTGTCGCTCCGCGATGCGATCGCGCTCGTCCTCACTGTCATTGGAACGGGTGTCTTCCTCAAGACCGCGCCGATGGCGCAGCTCGTCGGCAGTCCATCGAAGGTGCTGCTCGCCTGGCTTGCGGCTGGGCTCCTGTCTCTCGCCGGTGCCCTGACCTACGCCGAGCTTGGCGCAATGATGCCGGAGGCAGGCGGGGAGTACGTGTTCCTGCGCGAAGCGTACGGCGATCTTCCCGCGTTTCTGTTCGGCTGGTCGTCGGTGATGCTCATCGCGAGTGGAGGACTCGCCGCGGTCTCGACGGCGCTCGCGTCATTTCTCGCTTCGTTCGTTCCGCTCAGTGCCGTCTTTACCACTCACGACTTCCACGTGCTGGGGCAGGTCGTGCACTGGCGACTCGGGATCCAGCAGGTCGTGGCGGTAGCCGTGATCCTTCTCTTTTCCTGGGTGAACTCGCGCGGCATCGAAATGGGTCGCCGAGTGCAGTGGGCTGCGACGGTCGCCAAGCTTGGCGGGATAGCGATCATCGTACTCGGCGCGTTTCTCCTTTCGCGCACCGGATCGTGGGAGCATCTGAAGATGCCCGTCACGGCGCGCATCGCGCCCGCCGGAGTGGGCGCGTTCGGCGCTGCAATGCTCGCGGCTCTCTGGGCGTATCAGG
Organism: Gemmatimonadaceae bacterium; assembly: GCA_043781715.1. GTDB lineage: Bacteria > Gemmatimonadota > Gemmatimonadetes > Gemmatimonadales > Gemmatimonadaceae > UBA4720. Next base: position 9,276 of record JAYWBE010000343.1, on the reverse strand, counting down.
GATGGTCGAACGTCCCGATGGTGGCGGGTGAGATCGAGAAACCCGAGCGAAACGTCCCGCGCGCGCTGATCTTCGGCATGCTGATCGTGATCGTCGTGTACCTGGTCACGAATCTCGCCTACTTCTACGCCCTGCCCTTCAGCGAGATACTGACGTCCAACTCGACCGCGTACCGTGACGCGCTCCCGGTTGCCGCCCGGGCGGCGCAGACATTCTCCTCCTATGGCGCTCAAATAGTTTCGATTGCATTTATGATTTCGGCGGTCGGGGCGCTCAACGGTATCACTATGATGAACGCGCGCGTTCCATTCGCGATGGCGCGTGACGGACTCTTCTTCGGCCCGCTTGCGAATTTGGGCGCGACATCGAGCGTGCCGGTGAACGCGATCTGGTTCCAGGGGATCTGGGCGTGCGTGCTCGCACTGTCGGGCACCTTCGATCAGATCACGACGTCGGTGATCTTCGCCGTCTGGGTCTTCACCGCGCTGGTCGGGTCGTCTCTCTTCGTGCTGCGGAGAAAGCTGCCTGCAGCTCCACGCAGATACCGCACGCTCGGTTATCCGGTCGTGCCGGCGCTCTTCGTGCTGGTCGCCCTCTGGTTGGTCATCAACACCTTGACGGCCTCCCCAGTGGAATCCGCGGCGGGGCTTTTCCTCATCGCTCTCGGCTTGCCGTTTTATTTCTACTTTCGCGCGTCCGGCTGGTTAAACCGAGCCCGGATGAAGGAAAGGCCGCACTAGCGTCACGGAGCTGCCGCAGTCGGCTCGATGACCAGAATCATCCGGCCATTGGCAGCACTGTCATCGTGAAGGCGCGGCGCCGTTCACGATGGCGCGCGCCACCGCAAGCTGAAGCGGTCCGACGTCGGAAAAATATCCGCGGGTGTCCGTACCCATGTTCTGACGATTCGTGAGCAGCACGATCGACAGTTTGTATTGGGGAACCCCGGCCACATAAGTGCCGGTAAAGCCCGTGTGCGAGAAGCTCCCCGCCGGCAGATAACTAGGCGCCTGCCAGCCGAGGTAGTTTTGGTATTTGTCGCGCTTGAGGAACGTGTCGATTACTTCGGGTCGAATGTACTGCCGCCCGCCGTAGCTCCCACGGTTGTTCAGCAGATCGAGCAGCACCCGCAGATCCGCCGCGGTCGAAAAGAGTCCCGCGTGGCCCGCTACAGCGCCATTCGCGTAATACGAATTCCCATCATCGACTTCGCCCATGAGCACGCGCTGCCGCCAGCCATTCCAGGCAGTCGGATCGCCGCGGTAGCGATAGCCGAAGGTCGAATCGTACACCATGTGACGCTCGTAGACGTTGCCCTGCTCCGTCGCGGCGAATTCCGTGAAGCCGCGCGTCTTCGGGTTGAACGTGGTGGATCGGAGTCCAAGCGGCCGATACAGGCTGTCGCCGAGAAATCTGTCGAGCGGCTCCCCGCTCACCCGCTCCACGATGTAACCGAGCAACATGAAGCCGAGATCGCTGTAGTGCCGCGCGTCGGCGACGCCCCACTCGAGCGGCATGTCGCGGATGACGCCGTAGGTCTGGGCGCTGTTCGCGGCGTGATAATAAAGCGGCTGCCACTGAACGAGCCCCGCCGAGTGCGTGAGCAGGTGCCGGACGGTGATGCTGTCGAGATGCGGCCCCCGAAAATCCGGCAGGTAGCGCGACACGGGAGCATCGACGTCGACCTTCCCCTTTTGGGCGAGCATCATCATCGCCATGGTCGTCGCCATGACTTTGGTGACTGACGCCAGATCGAACATCGTCGATGTTCGCATCGCCGGCGGTGCGAGAAGGCGGTGTCCTTCATAGTCATTGAGCTGCGCGTATCCGAATGCGCGCTCGTGGATCACGCGGCCGTCCTTTGCGACCAGAAAAACCGCACCGGGAATCAGCGTCCCGATCGAGGAATTGATCAACGAATCAGCAGTCGCAATCCCCCACGCGAGAGCCGGATCCGGAGCAACGGGTGATCCCGCAGGAACGTACCCTCCGCAGCCTACGGTCGTGGCGAGGATTGCAGCGGCGCCAAAACAGAATCGGGAAGTCGTCATATGATTTGAAAAGATCCACTAAAACTCTTCAGTGGTAGTTACACATCACGTCGAATGATGTATAATCTGCTGCCATGACCGCCATCAGCCCGGCCGACACCGCGTGGATGCTGATCGCCACCGCAATGGTACTGGTGATGACACCAGCCGTCGGATTTTTCTACGGCGGCATGGTGAGAGCCAAGAACACGCTCAACACCATGATGATGAGCTACGTCGCCCTCGGCTTCGTCGGAATAGCCTGGGCGATCATCGGCTACTCGCTCGCGTTCTCCGACGGAGGCGGTCTCATCGGCGGGCTGCGATTCTCCTTTCTCAATAAAGTGGGTATCGAGCCTCACGGCTCGATTCCGCACATCCTGTTCGCATCGTTCCAGGGAACCTTCGCGGTCATCACCGCCGTCCTCATCTCCGGAGCGATCGTGGAGAGGATGCGCTTCGGTCCCTACCTCACCTTCATCACGCTCTGGTCGATCCTGGTTTATGCGCCGATCGCCCACTGGGTGTGGGGCGGCGGCTGGCTCGGCACACTGGGAGCGCTCGACTTCGCGGGAGGCACCGTCGTCCACATCAACGCGGCGGCCGCGGCTCTCGTCGCGGCGCTGGTGTTGGGCGCGCGCAAAGACTACGCGCGGCAGGCAATCATTCCTCAGAACGTGCCGTTCACGCTCCTGGGGGCCGGGCTCGCCTGGTTCGGCTGGTTTGGCTTCAATGGCGGCAGCGCGTTCGGAGCGAACTCGTCGGCTGCGCTCGCGTTTGCGAACACCATGTTCGCGCCCATGGCCACGCTCGTCGTTTGGAGCCTTCTCGACTTGATGCGAACGCGGAAGACGACGGCCATCGGCGCAGCAACCGCCATCGTAGTAGGTCTCGTCGCGATCACACCCGCCGCCGGCTTCGTCAGTCCTCTGTCGGCGATCGCAATCGGCGGGATCTCAGCGCCCGCCAGTTATTTCGCGATTCTCTGGAGAGCGCGCACCCGGCTCGATGATTCGCTCGACGTAGTTTCTGCGCACGGCGTGGGGGGAATCGTCGGCGCGCTGCTGACGGGTGTCCTCGCCGAAAAAAGCTGGAATGGAGTCGCGGACGGCGCGCTGTTCGGCAATATGAGACAGCTCGGGATACAGACCTTGGCGGTCGTCGCGACAATCGCCTACAGCGCAGCCGCGACTTTCGTGATTCTCAAGGTGATCGCGCTTGGGTTCAATCTGCGGGCCAGCGCGAAGGAAGAGGGAATCGGCCTCGACGTCACGCAACATGGTGAAGAGGCGTACAGCAGGGGCGAGGGCGCGATTCTCGTCCACGCGGACCGGAGCTGAAGATGAAACTCGTCATCGCAATCATTCGACCGGAAAAACTCAACGACGTGCTCGAGGCGCTTTACCGCGCCGAAGTCACAGGTCTCACCATCAGCAGAGTGCGCGGCCACGGCGGAGAGACCGAGCAGGTGGAGACCTACCGCGGCATGACGGTGAAAGTTGAGCTGCACGACAAGGTGCGCCTGGAGATCGGGGTCTCGGACTCCTTCGTCGACCCGACGGTTCGCGCGATTCTCTCCGCCGGCGCCACCGGAGAAGTAGGCGACGGCAAAATCTTTGTGCTTCCCGTCGAGAAGGTCTATCGCATTCGCACCGGCGAAGAGGATCGCTCGGCTGTTACGCCCGTGACTACAGAGGAAAGCGGAGTCTAGTCGCGGCGAAGCTTGAACGCGCAGAACCCATGCGCGGCAATTGAGCTGAGCGTCACGGATTTGCCGTCAGCCGAAATTGTTCCTCCCGCGCAACCATCCAGCGGGTCCGCGTAAAGCGACTCGAGCCGATACGCGCCGCTGCCAGACACCACCGGCGAGAGCGTTACGCCGAATCGATCAACCGCCTGCTCCCCAAAATTGAGCGCGATCAGAATGGTCTCGTCGCTCGTCGATCGCACGAAGGCGGCGCTCGCGGCATCGCTCGCTGATGCAACGGCCAGCGCGCCACCATTCAATGCGGAGTGAGCGCTGCGGAAGTGAATGAGACGGCGATAGTGATTGAGCAGTGAAGCCGGATCTTGATCCTGCGCTGCGACGTTCTTCGTCACCCAGTCGGGCTGCAAGCTCTCCCACGCCGTCCCGCCCGTGAAGCCGCCATTCCGCTCGGCGCTCCACTGCATCGGCGTGCGGATCGTCTCGTCGGGCTTCGTACCAATCATCCCGATCTCTTCGCCGTAGTAGACGAACGGTAGCCCGGGCAACATGAGCATCGCGCTCGCCGCGACCCTCGCTCTGGCGGCGTCACCGCCAAGCACGGTCATGACGCGAGGCTGGTCGTGATTGGTGAGAAAGGGCGACCACCGCCCGAGCGGAAACGTGACGTTCGCTTCCCAGATCGCTTGGTTAAACGGAGCCGCGCTCCCGGTGCGCGCAGCTTCGACCGTCGCGCCCGCAACGCCAAACGCGAAGTACGCATCGAGCTGGTCGGGATAGTACGTGGCGAGAACTTGCGCCGACCCGTCGGACACCTCGCCAATCGTGAACGATCCGGGTGCCTCGCTCCGAATGCTATTCCCGAACTGCCTCAGAACGTCATGCGTCCCACGCGTGTGCTGCAGCTGATTGCCTTCCTCCACCAGATACGGAATCGCATCGAAGCGGAACCCGTCCGCGTGCATGTCCTTCAGCCAGTGCGCCACCACCTTCTGCATCTCCTCGAGCACCGCCGGTGATCCGTAATTGAGATCGGGCATTCCATCCCAGAAGACCCCGTAGTAGTACTCGTCGCGCACCGGCGACTTGTGCCACGCTTGCTGCCCCCACGGTCCGGGTTGATTCGGATTTGCGCTCGACCATCGATAAAAGTTCCGGTATGGGCTCGCCGGGTCGTGAAGCGCTGACTGGAAAAAAGGATGCTCGCTCGACGAGTGGTTCGGAACGAAATCCACGATGACGTGAATCCCTCGGCGGTGCGCCTCCTGCACGAGGCTACGGAAATCCTCGTCGGTGCCGTAGTGGGGATCGACGTGATAGTAGTCGGTGACGTCGTACCCGTGATAGCTCACCGCTCTCGCGATCGGCATCAGCCAGATACAATTAGCGCCGAGGCTGGCGCTGCTGGCCGCGTTTCCGTCGTTGATATAATCGAGATGCGAGGTGAGTCCGCGTAAATCCCCAATCCCGTCGCCATCGGCGTCCGCAAAGGAGCGGACGAATACCTCGTAGCAAACGCCGTCGCGCCACCATGCCGTCATGCCACCCGGGAGACCGGCCCCTTCCGTCGAAAGCGTGCTATTGGAGCACACGGCCGCGAGAAGAGCAGACAAAACAATCGCCTCTTTCATCGCCTCGAATGTGTCCCTTCACGATGAGCTTCGTTAGCGGCGAAACGGCCGTCCCATCTTGAGGCTGGCGACGTTCACCCCTTTTGTATTACTGTGGACTCGGGTGTCGGGGGCCCGCAAGTCACTCCTTGTGCGCGGGCCGATCCGGCAACGAAATCGTCGAGGATACTCTTTGGTGCGTTCCTGCTTCGTTTTTCTGGCGTTCGTCGCCCTCACCACCGCCTGCTCTCAGGCAAAGCCCGCGCAACCTCCGAGCATCAAGGTGGTTCACGATACCGTCACGGTCCGCGATCCCGAGCTGGACAAGCGCGTCTCGCGCCTCGAGCTGCAGCTGCTGGCGCGCGATGCGCAAATCGAGGATCTCCAGGTTCGCCTCGAGGACACGCGAGCCGAAGTAGTGCGGGCGATGGCCAAGCTGCAATCGGTGGCGAGCCGCGCTCAGGCCGCATCGGCAATGGCCGAGGCCGAGGTCGCTCTTCAGACGATGAAAGCGGGCGCGTCGGGTGATCCTCCCGAGGCGACGCAGGTCACTAAACTCGTCCGCCAAAGCGCCACGGAATTCAACAAGGCGAACTATGGGGGCGCGCTCTATCTGGCTAATCAGGCCAAGACGGTTGCGTCGGGATACCGCGGACGCCTCGGTGTAAGCAAGGAAGGGGCGCGTCCGGGTGAAACGCTGTTCGCGGTGCCTATCAGACTGAAGACGACGAGTCGCGGAAACGTCCGCGAAGGACCGGGCACCAACTTCGCCATCTTGTTCACCGTGGAGTCAGGCAGCTCGATCATCGGCTATTCGTACGCCGATGAATGGGTTCGCATTAGTGATGACACTGGACGAACGGGGTGGATTCACCAGACACTGGTCGCTCGACCCTAGCTGGCTATCCCGTCTTCTTGAGCCTGCGAGCACGCACCGTGCGGTCGCGACCTTCTCTCTTCGCCTGATATAGAGCTTCGTCGGCGATGGCGATGATCGCCTCCGCGTCGTCGGCGTCCTCAGGGAAACTGGCGACGCCGATGCTCAACGTTATCTTCCTTCCATTGAATTTCTTCGCCGCCACCCGCGCGCGGATGTGCTCGGCCGTGTCCAGCGCATCGGCGATAGCTGTATCGGGCAACACTATTACGAACTCTTCACCGCCGTAGCGCGCGCAGCAATCGACCTTGCGCGTCGAATCGCGCATGATCTCCGCGATCATCTGGAGCACTTCGTCGCCGGCCGGGTGCCCGAACGCGTCGTTGTACTGCTTGAAGTGATCGACGTCACCCACCAGTACTGAGAAGAAGTGCTTCCCCTTCTTGAACCGCACGACCTCGTCGTCGAGACGCTTCATCAACGAACGGTGATTCGAGAGGCCGGTGAGGCTATCCGTCGTCGAGAGCAGCTCGAGCTCCTCGTTCTTCTTTCGCAGCGTCTCGTTTATGCGATCGAGCTCGAGTCGACCTTCGCGCAGGCGATAAACCATGTGGTTGAACACATCGGTGAGGTAGCCGACTTCGCCACCGCCCGGCGCCGCCGGGAGGTCCACCGCGAGATCTCCAGCCGCGACTTCACCGGCGGCCTTCGTCAGACGGTCGAGCGGCCGCGCAATCAGGCGACCGAGCCGGTACGCGGATAAAGTCACGGCGGCGAGCAGGAACGCGATCACGAGCAGAGCGACGTCGCGGAACCGGCGTACCTGCTGGAACGCCGCTTCGCCCGAGATCTCGGAGATCACAAGCCAGTTTACCTGCGGGACGTACTCGAGAGTGCCGATGACATCTCGGCCGCCAAAGCTGGTGAAGGCGAACGGAGCGCGGGCGCGCTCGCGCAGCTTCTTCATAGTCGCCGGCGGGATGGGATTCTTTAACACCTGCTCGGAGACTCGGTCTGAGCTGGCTATCGCGGCGCCCTTGGTGTTGACCAGATGGACCGCACCGGTGCTATCCGGCGCGAAGGATCGAAGCAGCATCTGCACCGGCGCGAGATTGAGCTCCGCCGCGAAAGCGCCGAGAATACGCCCGTCGGCGCGCTGCGCGGGAACGGCTACGATCAGCTTCGCTCTGCCCGACTTCGGATCCCAGTAGGCATCGCCGACGATCTGATTGTCCGATTTCAGAGCCGCCTGCCAGTCCGCCGGGAGAGGGACCTTCGTCACCTCGCTCGCGCTGGTGGCGATGACGTTCCCATTGATGTCGAGCACCATGAGCTTCTCAAAGTCACTGAACCGCTCGTGGAGCGAGACGAGGTAGTCACGGAGCCTGCCCTCGGTGGGAGAACCTGGCACCTTGCCGGCGCCATGTTCCAGTGTGATCACCACTTCGTCCGATCCAGCGAAAACGCGCAGATCGTAGAGCCGTTCCCTCAGCCAGACACCGGTTGCACGGGCGCTCTGGGCGCTGCTGGAGAGAAGATCTTCATCGATTTTCTTCTCGAGCGCGCGACGGTTCTGGGTGTAGAAGACGCCGAGCATGGTGCCCGCCGGCAGCAATGCGGCAGCCACCGCGAACGCGAGAATTCTGCTGCGCAGACTCTCGAGGCGTGGGAAGGGAAGTGGGAATTTATGACGCGCGCGAGGCGTGGTTTGAGCCGCGCTCTGGGGAGCGTTCATGGTTCCGGGTTCTGATGTCGGGAGGGGCATCGTCTATAGACGATTGATCTCTCGCTGGGCCACCGAGCTCGAAGCCAGGCTTGACCGCGAGCGCAGTCGCTTGACTCAGCCCACCCTGGAAACATCTGGTGGGACGCATGCTCACAAACATGTCGCACTGCCGGCCTGCGTAACCTCTGATTCGGCAATGACTACTATCCTGGCGCTAGGTGCTGCCTAGCTCATGCGCCAGCGACAGCGTCATAAGCGGTTGATGTCGGCTATCTCCAGGACGTGTGCCGGGTTTCCGTTCCGCGCGACTGCAAGCATGGCGCGCCCGAGCTGTTCGGTCGTGGTAATCATTGTCGGCGCAAGCCGACTCAGGAGGGGGTAGAGTGGCCGGAGCCCCAGGTAAACCGCGTTGTACCAGCGTGTCCTCGACCGAATTCCGTGAAGCGGTATAACGGCGCCAGGTCGAAACATGTACGCCGCTTTGAACGGTAAGGAAAGCAGCGCGTTCTCGGTCCGTCCTTTTACTCGCGCCCACATCATGCGGCCTCGCTCGCTGGTGTCGGTGCCCGCGCCTGACACATATATGAAAGTCAGGCCGGGACTCGTCCGCACGAGGGTCTTGGCGACACCCATCGTCAGATCGTAAGTCACGCGCGTGTACTGCTCCTCCGTCATGCCGAGCGCTGAGACGCCGAGGCAGAAAAGGCAGACGTCGAAGCCGACAAGTCGGGGCTCGAGAGGAGCGAGGGTCGTTAGATCCGCGCAAACAAGCTCGCTGAGTTTTGCATGCTTCTGCCCGGTCGGCCGTCGGCCAACGGTGACTACTCTCGCCACGCCAGAATCGATCAGGCACTCGCGCAGGGCGCCCTGGCCGATCATTCCGGTCGCACCAAAAAGGAGCACGTTCACGATTCAAAGAACTCAACCACGCCCGTTTCCAGTGAATACTCTGCGCCGACGACGAGCAGACCTTCGCGCTGTATTAGCTCCTCGAGCACCTGAGAGCCGTGCCGGAGGTGATCTACGGAAGCGCGGATGTTTGCCCGAACTGCCTGTTTGACCAAAGCGTCCGAATCGTCCCTGAGCTCAGTATGCAAGAGGCTCTCGACCGAGGGTCGCAACCGGTCCACGATTGCCCGCAGGTTGTGCGACTGATTTTCTGTCGGCGTGCGCAGCTCTTCGAGGGTTGCCAGAATCGCCCCGCACTGCGAGTGGCCAAGGACAACTACCAGCCGAGTGAAGTAGCGCGCCGCGGAAAATTCGACGCTGCCGACCTGAGAGGGAGCGACGATGTTGCCGGCGACGCGAATGACGAACAGGTCCCCGAG